>JAFADH010000251.1 GCA_023424995.1 Bacillota bacterium
CATTGAAAAGAATAAAGGATCTATCCATCCGCAAGAAACTATTCATCAGCATTCTGATGTTTTCCGTCCTCTTGGTGGTTATCGTAACCTTAATTACAGGCTCCATCTCATATATCACCATGCGGGATCAATTGATCTACAACCGGCGAATGAGCATCCGCTGGCTCAATGACAGATTGACTTCCCAGCTGGCGAATTATTCGGACCAGTTCTATGCATTTGAGATGAGCAAGAAGCTGAAAAATAATATTACCGCCTGGTGCAATGATGAGCAGGATATTGATTATGCGGCGAAATTAAGTCTTATCACAGCCATGAATGAGACCATAAGCATGGACAAGAATTTGAATTCCATGGAGATCTATAATTTTAATAAGAATCAGGTCCTGGTTGCAAAGCGGTCCGGCGCGGATATCGAAGAGATCGGGAATAAGCTGGATAAATGGTATGAGAGGGATGAGGAGCTCCAAACCAATATCGTATTCTTTCGAAGCGAGAAGGAAATCATCGTATCCCATAAGATATATAACTTTAGTGATAAAAAGCCCATGGTGCTTATATCCATGAGGATCCGCCCGTATGATGTTCAAAATATCCTGGAGGATATACAGACAACCAGGGATGAGTCTATACTGATATTCAATGACCAGGATGAATTAATCGAAGCGGAATACGGGGAAGGAGCCGGATTTGAGCAGGCCTATCTGACGGATATTATGAATAAGGTAAGCAATTCGGAGGGACAGGAGATCTTCCGGGACGGAAGCTTCTGGTTTTACAGGGAGGTCAGCGGCGGTAAACTGAAAATATTGATGACAGTACCGAACAGCACCATTACGGAAGCGCTGGAAAGTACTTTTGCTGCCGGCATTATAATCGGCGCCGCAGCAGTAATCATATCGACCATAGGCTCGGTCATATTTTCCAGATTCTTCAGTAAGCCCATTATTGAGCTTTCGGCGATGATGCGTACCGTAACAATTGATGATTTTAAGGATGTATTTAAGAATGTAATAGTAAGTGACAGGGAAGATGAGATAGGTATTCTGCATGACAGCTTCAGCATCATGATGGAACGGAATAAAAATCTTATCGCCCGGGAGTACCAGAGTAAAATTGAAAAGCGCGAAGCCCAGATCAGGGCGCTGCAGGCCCAGATCAATCCGCATTTTATGTATAATACGCTCCAGGTGATCGGGGGTATGGCATTGAAGAAGGATGCCATGTCCATATATAAGATAACAGCAGCCCTTGGTGATATCATGAGATATTCCCTTAATTTTTTTGATGAGATGGTCTGCCTGAAGGAAGAGCTGCATTATTTTTTATCCTATCTTACCATACAGAATGAGCGTTTTAACAACAGAATTACGCTTGACATGGACATCGGACAGGATCTGATGGATTACCGGATACCGAAGCTGATACTGCAGCCCTTGATTGAAAACAGTCTGGAGCACGGCCTTTCGAACAAGCCGGGAGAATGGAAGATCTTATTAAAGGGCAGCTTGACGGAGGCTGGGGATTTGCTGCTGTCAATCGGTGATAACGGAGTCGGCATTGAGCCGGAGCGATTGAAGCAGATCAGGGAAAGCCTTAAGCATGAGGATATGTCCATAAAATCAAGCTCGCATATCGGATTATGCAATGTGAATTCACGGATAAGACTAAAGTGTTCCGAAGAGATATATGGAATCCGTATTGATAGTACGTATGGAGAAGGTACGGTGATATGGGTTTTAACAAAAGCGATCAAAGGATAAAGCTTACGAAATATTGTCCATTCATGATATGGCAGGCGGAAAGGGGTTATTATGGCCAAATATAAGGTAGCGATTATTGATGATGAGCCCTGGACAAGGGAAGTGATCAAGGACTTAACCGACTGGGAGGCATTGGGGCTTGAATTGGCGGGGGAAGCATCGGACGGCGATTATGGACTGGAATTGATCCGGCTCACCGTCCCGGATATTATCCTTACCGATGTTAAAATGCCCCATTTAAACGGGATAGAATTAATTGATACCCTGCGGAAGGAAAATAATACGTCACCGGTCATATTCATAAGCGGATATGATGATTATTCGTATATAAGAAGCGCCTTGCAGCTGGATGCCGTGGACTACCTGCTTAAGCCCATCAAAGAGGAGGAATTGAACCGGCAGCTAAGCAGCTGCGTTAAAATTCTTGCGGAGAAAAGAAATGCTCCCATAGACAATAAAAGCCTGGAGCTGGGCTTTTTGGATACGCCGTGGGCCAACCAATATTATCTTTTAAAGGATAATTTATACGATTCACTGAATTCTCTGGATACGAAGGTGATCAAATCAAAATGCAGCGATATCTTTCAAATGATCGTAAAACATGAGGGAGAACATCCTCCCAAGAGAATCATTATCTATATCTACTTTACCCTTTTAAATATTCTGGAGCATTTTATACTCGGCAGGGAATATGACTTCAACGAAATTTTAAATAAGAAGGAGGCCTCCTTTGTCTTCTGCAGAGACTGCTCGCTGAAGGATATGATGGATTTTGTACAGGAGCTCTTCTGCAAGGCCTCGGAGCAGATTATAGAATTTAATAAAAACCGGAACCGTCTGGACATTATAAAGGTTAAAAAATATATTGAGGACCGGTACACGAAGGGAATTACGCTGGAGCATACGGCTTCCGCCTTTTGTGTCAGCAAGGAATATCTGAGCAAAGCATTGAAGGCGGCTACCGGCAAGGGCTTTCTGGAATATCTCACCGAGCTCAGGATGACGAGGGCAAAGGAGCTTATCCTGGATTATAAGGTGCCCTTAAAGGATGTCGGGGAGCTGGTGGGATATCTGGACCAGGCACATTTTTATAAGACCTTCAAAAAATTCTACGGCAAAACACCCGGAGAGATCCGAGGTTCAATAATTGACAATAAATAAAGCCCGAAAATGAAAATGTAATTTTGACCGCCGGGAGGTACCATATACTTACCGTTGCGGGAAGGTAACGGCGGCGATGCATGAGCATCCATAAAAATTACGTAATGTAGGAGGGTATTATGAAGATGATGAAGCGATTGATTACTTTTATGACGGCAATATGCCTGGTATTGTCCCTGGCGGCGTGCGGCGGGAAAACAGAGAACCCCGCAGGAACCGGTAATACGGACGGATCACAGGCTTCCGGTAACGACTCGGATCAGAATGCATCCGGAGATGCTTCCAAACCAAGAGAAGCGGAGCTTAATATTATGATGAGCTTTCCGCAGTATATGGACCAGTGGGAAACCTACTGCAGGCAGTTTGAGGATAAAATGCTTGCCGAAGAAAATATTAAGGTGGAGATAAATCTCGAGATGCCGAGCTCCGACCAATATGACAGTGTATTGCAGGCAAGGCTTACCGGCGATGATGCTCCGGATCTGTACACCATCCACAGCAACAATATCAGGACCTATAATGAAGCGGGATACTTAACGGATCTTTCCGGTGAGGCGCTGGCAGGCAGGATATTTGACAATGTGAAGAACACGGTATCCATCGACGGAAAGCTGCTGGCTCTTCCTATCGAAAGCACAGCCTGGGGCGTATTATATAATAAGGATATCTTTGAGGCCTGCGGCCTTCAGGTACCGGACACCCTGGACGATCTGAAAAATGTATGCCAGGTGCTGAAGGAAAAAGGCTATACCCCGTTCCTTCTGGCCTTCCAGGAGCAATGGGTACCCCAGCTGATGACGGCGCTTACCATCGGCGGAAAGGTATCCGGCGAGCTGCCGGACTGGCTGGACCGTATGTATGCCGATAACGGTTCCTATTCGGAAATCAGCGATATCTTTGACGCCATCGATGTGATCATGCAGAACGGAACGGAAAGAGCCATGGAAGAGGGCAGCGAAACAGGAAGTGCGGACTTTGCCAATGGAAAGGCGGCCATGTATGTACAGGGCACCTGGGCGTCCAATACCATTATGACCACAAATCCGGACTTTAACATGGGAGTTTTTGCTCTTCCGGTAAATAATAATCCGGCTAACACCCTGGTGAATCTTTCAACCTCAACGACCCTGGGAGTATATCCTGACAGCAAGAATCTGGACATCGCATTAAAATTTGCCGATTATGTCCTTGATGATACGGATTCCTCCGCATTGTTCCAGGCCTGCTCCTTTAATCCCATAGCAACGGTTCACGATTACGAAACCTCCTCCTGGGTGAAGGAAGCATACGAATATGTGGAAGCAGGACGCTCCTATCAGGATCTGGTGCTGCCCTCGGCAGTAACGGACGAGCAGGGCAAGCTGCTGCAGGAATACTATGTGGGTGCGGTAACCAGGGAGGATATCATCGCCGTCCTGGATGCGAAGTTCAAGGAAGCCAACAAGCTGCAATAAATACTGTGATCAGGAAGGGCGGGCTTATGCCCGCTCTTCCTGTATGTTAATATAAGGAGACCTGTGGAATGACGAAGAAAAAAAGAGAAAACATAAGCCTGCTGCTGTTTTGCTTGCCAGCTCTCATTGTTTATTTTATATTTAAACTGTACCCGACCTTTTCCGGAGTGTATTATTCCCTGACGTCCTGGAATGGGCTGTCAAAAACCAGGCAGTTTATCGGGCTTGATAACTTCATAGAGATATTCGGGGATAAGAACTTCTGGAAATCAATGCTGTTTACCTCCAGATATGTCCTGGTTATGCTGGTTGTGGCGAATGTACTGGCCCTTGGCCTGGCTGTTGCCATTGAAAGCCGCAGCAAAGGAAAAGGCTTCTTCCGGACCATGTTCTGCATGCCGAATATGATCAGTATGATTATCGGCGGGTACATGTGGAATTTTATATTCACCAGGGTGCTTTACTATCTGGCGGATCATTGGGGAATGAAGTTCCTGGACCGGTCCTGGATCGGTAATCCGAAGTATGCCTTTGTCGCTATCATCATAGTTTCCGCCTGGGGTATTGTCGGTTATCTGATGATAATCTATATGGCGGCACTGCAGGGAGTCCCGGTGCACCTGATAGAATCGGCGAGCCTGGACGGTGCCTCCTCCTGGCAGAGGTTTTGGAGGATAACGCTGCCCCTGATACGCCAATCCTTAACGATTTGTATTTTCTGGACCCTGAACTCCATGTTTCAGGTGTTTGACGTGATATATTCGCTGACCGGAGGCGGTCCGGGGCGGGCCACGCAATCGGTGGCAATTAATATATATGAGGAAGCCTTTACCGGTAATATCAGATATGGTTATGCAACAGCAAAATCCATGGTTTTATTTATGGTGGTCTTGATCATTACGGCCATACAATTACGGGCCATGAAGAGAAAGGAGCAGGAATTATAGCATGAAAATGAAAAGGCAGATCAATAACATCATCGTTTATGCAGGCTTGCTTCTTCTCCTGTTCTTCTGGTTATTCCCGCTTTTTATGGCGCTCATAAATTCCTTTAAGACAAACGGCGAGCTATTGTCAAACGTGATGGCGCTGCCCAAGTCCTGGAGCCTTGACAACTACATCAGGACCATAGATAAGATGAATTATATCAGGAGCTTTTTTAACACGGCCTTGCTGACCTTTCTCAGTGTGGGCATGATGATAATATTCTCCGCAATGGCGGGATGGCGCCTCTGCAGGACAAAAACAAGGCTATCTTCCGCCATATTTGCCTTGTTTGTGTTCTCAATGCTGATCCCGTTCAGTTCGATTATGATCCCCTTATATAAGGTGATCCTCACATTTCATATCAAAAATTCACTGATCGGGTTATCCTTTGTATATGCGGGATTTGGAGTCAGCATGGCAATCTTTTTATATCACGGGTTCGTGAAGGGGATTCCCTTCGAATTGGAGGAAGCGGCGGCTATGGATGGCTGCAGTAAGAGAAAGACCTTCTTTCGGATCATTCTCCCCATGCTGAAGCCGGTAACGGTTGCCATCGGAATTTCCAATGTATTATGGGTCTGGAATGATTTCCTTCTTCCGCTGATAACCCTGTCAAATAATAAAAAATACAGCCTGCTGCTTTCCACTAACATACTTTTCGGCCAGTACAGCAGCGACTGGTCCGCAATTCTCAGCGCCTTGATACTGTCTGCCATTCCGGTCATCATCTTCTATGCTGTGTTCCAGAAGCAGATACTGAAGGGGATCGGGGAAGGGGCTGTCAAGGGCTGATACTAAATAACTGCCATGGGAGGGTGTTAAATTATGGATTTTATCAAAACGCGTAACAAGGAATTGTATGCTGGGAACACACCGGTACTGTTAAGGGGCTTCGGTCTTGGGGGATGGTTTCTGCCGGAAGGGTACATGTGGAAACTATATAAGAAATGTGACCGTCCCCGCAGGATGGAGGCCATGCTTGAAAAGCTATGTGGAAAGGAATATGCGGCGGACTTTTGGGAGAGATATCTGGAGCATTATATCTCGGAAAAGGACATGGATTTTATCGCCTCGGAGGGCTTCAATTCCATCCGGCTGCCTCTGAATGCCAGGCATTTATACGAAAAAAGAGACGGGCAGCTTATATTAAATCCCGGGATGCTTGCGCGGATAGACCGGCTTGTGGAATGGTGCAAATGCCGTCGGTTGTATATCATCCTGGATATGCATGGCGCTCCCGGCGGTCAGACCGGACAGAATATCGATGACTCCGAGTCGGACCAGCCGTTCCTGTTCATGGATCCCGGGTTTGAAGATGAATTGGTTTTTCTCTGGCGGGAGCTGGCGGCACGCTATTGCGAGGAAACGATCATAGCAGGATATGATCTGCTGAACGAGCCCCTGCCCGAATTCTTCGGCCAATATAATGATAAGGTGCTTCCTCTTTACCGCAGGTTAATAAAATCCATACGGGAAGTTGATAAGAAGCATATGATCATACTGGAAGGAGTCCATTGGGCCACCGACTTTTCGATTTTCGACGCCTTTACCGCGGAGGAGGCAGCGGATAACATAATGCTGCAATTTCATAAGTACTGGAGCAATCCCGATGCGGAAAGCCTTCAAAAATATATGGAATATGCGGATCGGCTGAATGTCCCGATGTTCATGGGCGAAGGCGGGGAGAACAACTGCGATTGGTATACCGCAGCCTTTCCGTTATATGAACGGCTTAATATCAGCTGGTCCTTCTGGAGCTATAAGAAGATGGCTTGTACCAATTCCCCCATTACCTTTGACCAGCCTTCGGGCTGGCCTGATTTGATCCGCTGGATTGATGAGGGGAAGGACCTGACCAGTGAGAGGGCAGCCACTATTTTTGATGATTTTATTAACTGCATCCGGAATACGAGAATCAATTATGAGGTGCTGCGTGCTTTAAAAAGAGAAGTACCCGTCAAAATTCCGGGAGAAGCATATGGGGATTATCATATCTGCTCGGAACGTATACCGGGAGTTAAGCTGCGGGAAAGTGAACCGGTAAGCCTTATCTTCGAAGACGGCAGGACGGGTGAAGTGGATTATAGGCGCTATGGAGGGGAAGCGCAGCAGGGAGGAGATAATATACTGGTGCAGCTGTTCCCGGGCGATGGTGTGGGCTATTCCTTTTACAGCGGACAGGAAACAGTAAAAATAGCTATTAGAGCGGCAGGCAAAGGAACCTTGCTGTTAACCGCCGGGAGTGAGGAAAAGCGGATCGATATGGAAGAAATGCAGGAATATTATACGGAGATAAAATGTACGCCGTATGTGAAACAATCACTCTGGCTGACTTGTGTGTCCGGTAATGTAAAAGTTGACTATATATATTTATATAAGTAAACTGACATGCCCCGTTTCAGTTGCTGTGAAGTTTCTTATACCTTAGATGAATTGCCGGGTACCTCCTCCGGACAAATGGAGCTGTTGGCAAAGTCCACGTACTAAAAACTAATAAATATTGGTGATTATTTATACAAAACAAACGGGTTGTTGCAAAATAGAGCTTTGATATAAATTATACAAAAATAGTATTTATACCCTAAAAATGAGCTTTGAAAGGAATTTATAATACCACTCAAAGCTCATTTTTGTACATTGCTTTAAAGCAAGGCTATTTTGTGACAGCCCCTTTGTTAGTAGATTAATATTATATAGATAATGCGTTGCATAGATTAAATCTCATAAGGCCGCATGACACATTGTCTGTCATAAATTAAAAACTGCCCGGCGGATAGTTTGAAATGTTT
>JAFADH010000357.1 GCA_023424995.1 Bacillota bacterium
CCGATACCCGCACCTGCCCCCCCGCCACAACCTGCGCCCGCCCCCATACCAGCACCAGCGCCGAGACCCGCACCGCAGCCGGCACCACAGCCTGCGCCGAGACCGATTCCGCAGCCTGCGCCTAGGCCGGCACCTGCGCCGAGACCAGCACCTGCCCCCGTACCAGCACCTGCGCCGAGACCGGCACCGGCACCCAGACCCGCGCCGGCACCGAGACCGGTTCCGCAGCCAAGACCGGTAGAACCGGAGCCTTGTCCGGTTTGCCCTGAGCCGGTAACACAGATTGAGATCAAACCGGTTCCGATTCCGATCCCAATTCCTGTTCCGGAGGAACAAAGCTGCCCTGAAACTCAGATCACACCCGGACTGATCTTCGGATGCATCTGGGGCTGTACCAATAACTGCTGCCATGAATGGGAGGTTAAGCTCTACCGAAGCTGCGGCGAAAGAAGTGTTCTTCTGCACTGCGTAAAGATTAATACCTGCGGATGCTTTGAATTCAAGGTGCCATATGACGATTTCTATGTACTGGAGATCTGCCCTTCCGGTTATAACAGATTTAAGAATTGCAGACCGTTGTTAACACTTAAGAATGTCGGGGTTTCCAACCTGGCTATTGAATTCTGAATAAATCAGGAACTTATGGACTGAGTTCATTTTCCGCTTATCCAAGATGGGGGTTCGGACATTTTCACAGGCAGGCCTGTAAAATGTTTGAATCCCCATGGACTAATCTGCTTATCTCGGATATACTATTCACAAAGGAAGATTAATTTATCATAATAAAAATACGAAAGGAGCATCATTATGGCTAAGGTATCTATATTTATAGCAAATGGCTTCGAAGAGATCGAAGGCTTAACGGTAGTTGATATATTGCGGAGAGCCAATGTCACAATCCAGATGGTATCCATAACCGGAGATCTTTTTGTTACCGGATCCCATCAGATTACGGTGAAGACAGATGTACTTTTTGAAGACGCAGATTTCTCGGACAGTGATATGCTGGTTCTTCCGGGCGGTATGCCGGGTACCAAAAATCTTGCCGGGCATACGGGCTTGGACCGGCTGCTGAAGGAGTTTCATGGAAAAGGAAGCAAAATATCCGCAGTCTGTGCAGCTCCCAGTGTTCTCGGAGCAAAGGGACTGCTTCAAGGGAAAAGAGCAACCTGTTTCCCGGGCTTTGAGGAGGCATTGACCGGAGCGATGGTAGTAAATGACGCAGTTGTCACGGATGGAACCATCATCACCTCGAGGGGTATGGGAACCGCAATTGATTTCTCTCTTGCCATACTGGAGAGCTTGACCGATAAGGCTGCAGCAGAGAAAATCTCCCAGTCAATCCAATATGCACGATAAGCGGCGGTTTGCGGAGAGGCAGATCTATGGTTTCCCGATCTGCCCAATTATAATAACATAATGCATGAATTTTACAATCCTTAATTCTTCCCATAAGGAAGGATCTCCTTCCGCAAAAGGAAAAGGCAGATCAAATTCGGTACTGCCATAAAGGCATTCACCAGGTCCGTCATCTCCCATACAAGCTCCAGGGTCATAATGGAACCCACAAATATCATGACAATATAGAAGACGCGGTAGGTACCTATTCCGGATTTTCCGAATAGATATTCTGCCGCTTTTTCACCGAAATAAGACCAGCCGATTAAGGTTGCGGTAGCAAAAGCAATGAGGGAGATGCCTAAGAAGAGGTTGCCGAAGGGAATGGCATTAAAGGCAGCTGTTGTATACTCGGCAAAGGAATAACCCTCTATGGAGCCCGGATTCTTAAGAAGATTGGTAACGATGACAAGCCCGGTTATGGCACACATAACCACGGTATCCCAGAAGGTTGCGCTCATGGAGATCAAAGCCTGCCTGGAAGGGTGGGAGGACCTGGCGCCGGCGGAGGATATGGCGGCAGAACCAAGGCCTGCTTCATTGGTGAATAACCCCCGTGCGATCCCGTATCTGGCAGCCAGGCGGAGGGTGCTTCCGATAAAGCCGCCGGTAACTGCAGCCGGAAGCCGGGAGGGAACGAAAGCAGCTTTCATAATAAAGCTGATGGCCGGAAGGATATATTGTATGTTAAGAATAAGAATCAGGAAGCAGCCGAAGATATAGAACAGACCCATGGCAGGAACCAGAGTGCTGCAGATTTTACCGATGGACTTGATGCCTCCGACTATGACCAGGCCCACCAGCACCGCGATGACCATGCCCACCAGATATTCCGGGAGATTCCACAGAGTCTTTGCAGTCTCGGTTACGGCCCTTGCCTGGGTAGAACAGCCAACACCGTAAGAGGCCAGTAAAGTAAAAATGCAGAATAATACAGCCAGCCATTTCTTATTCAGCCCGTATTCCAGGGCATACATTGGACCGCCCAGGAAAGTACCGTCGGAGGTTTTTCTGCGGTACAGTATACCCAGATAGCTTTCCGCATAGGTGGTGGACATCCCCAGAATCCCGGTCAGCCAGCACCAGAAGATGGCACCGGGGCCGCCGAGAGCCACGGCAGTGGATATTCCCACAATATTGCCCGTGCCGAGGGTAGCCGCCAGCAGTGCGGATAAGGAAGCAAAGGCGCTCAGATCACCCTCCGCATTATCTTCCTGTGTAAAGGATAGCCTGATCGCCTTCTTTATATGTTTTTGAACTCCTTTAAGATGAACCGTAAAATAGATATGGGTGCCGAATAAAAGTACCGGCAGGGGGATTCCCCACAGAAAATTGTTTATATTTTTAATCATATCAATCATGGGATTTTGTCCTTTTAGGGCAGGCTTGTTATAAATATATGCCCATAAGGCCGCGGATAGTATTCCTATTACATAAGTGCCTTTACTACCGTATCAAATCCCATGCCGTGAGAAGCCTTTACCAGAATCGTATCGCCTTCTTTGATGATGACCGGCAGAGCCTCCAGCATCTCGTCCCGGGTCTCAAAGTAGAATAATTTACCCTGATAATGCTCCTTGGCTCCCTCATACATATGGAGGGAGAGCCTGCCCGCGCATACCAGAATATCTGCCTTATCACCAGCCGCATAGACGCCGATCTCCCTGTGAAGAGCCTGTTCGTTGCTTCCAAGCTCGAACATATCGCCAAGCAGGGCTACCTTGCGGGTATCAGCCATGGACAGAAGATCAAGGGCGGCCTTCATGGATACCGGGTTGGCATTATAGCAGTCGTCGATAATTGTCCGCGAGCATTTGCGGATAATATTGCTTCTGCCTCCCAATGCTTTGACCGAAGCAATACCGGCGGTAATTTCCTCCTGGGATAACCCGAGCAGAGTGCCTGCGGCAGTTGCAGCCAGTGCATTAAGCACCATATGCTCACCCGGCAGGGGAATGTCGGCAGGGAAAGTCCTTCCTCCTGCATGAATATTGCAGCTGCTGCCGAATAAGCCGTGGTTTACCACATCTGAGGCATAGACATCGCTGTCCGGTGTTCTTCCGAAGGTTACCGGCTTATG
This sequence comes from Bacillota bacterium, assembly GCA_023424995.1. Lineage (GTDB taxonomy): Bacteria > Bacillota > Clostridia > Lachnospirales > Lachnospiraceae > Mobilitalea. The sequence continues at coordinate 3,479 of JAFADH010000357.1, forward strand.
CCCCTTCACTTCCCGGAGGGTAATAAGCATATCGTCATCCCCATTGACACAGACACTCCCGTTCTCGCTCATAAAATCGAAGATCTCTGATTTTGCTTTCAGGATGCCTTCCCGGGAGCCCAGGTTCTCCAGATGGCATAAGCCGATATTGGTGATGACACAGATATCGGGCCTGGCTATCTCACTGAGGCGGTGCATCTCGCCAAAGTCACTGATGCCCATCTCAAGTACCGCCACCTCATGATGATCCCGAATCTTCAATATGGTCAGCGGAAGGCCGATTTCATTATTAAAATTGCCCTCCGTCTTTAATATCTTATATTTTTGTGACAATACACTGCTGATGAACTCTTTGGTGCTGGTCTTCCCCACACTGCCGGTGATTCCCACCACCTTGACAGCCAGTCCCGAACGGTACCATCCGGCAATTGCCTTTAAGGCTTTCAGGCTGTTCTCTACCAGTATGTAGGGTCCCGGAGATGCTTCCGGAGCTTTCTCGCATACCACTGCGGCAGCACCTTTCTCAAAGGCGGCGGGGATATAAGCGTGACCGTCCACCCGCTCTCCTGCGGCGGCGATAAAGAGGAAGTCTTTCTCCACCAGGCGCGAATCGATAACGACTCCGGCTACCTCAAGATCCGGTTTATAATCCGTAAGGAATAATTTTCCTCCGCATACCTCTGCGATCTGGGTCAATGTCATATTTTTCATAAAAGCCTCCGTTCCAAAGCTAAGCATAGGTAATTCCGTATTTGCCGAGGGATATCTCGATGATCTTCTCCACCAGGCTTTCAAAATCAATTCCTGCAGCCTTTGCTTCCTGGGGAAGTAATGAGGTGGGAGTCATACCGGGCAGAGTATTGGCCTCCAGACAGAAGATTTCATTACTTTCGCTTAACATGAAATCCATTCGGGCATAGGTCTTGATCCGAAGGGCGGCGAATACCTCTTCCGCAATTCTCTGCATCTCTTTCGCAAGTTCTTCCTCCAGCACGGCCGGACAGGTCTCGACGGTGGCACCCGGCTGATATTTATTCTTATAATCGTAGAAGCTGACCAGAGGCGCAATCTCGATGACGGGCAGAGCTTTGCCGTCCAGCACACCCACAGAAAACTCTCTTCCTTTAATATACTGCTCAATTACCACCTCACTGCCGTAGGAAAAGGCATCCGCCAGACAGGTTTCCATCTCGCCGGCACTGTTGGCGATGGATACGCCTACGCTGGAACCGCCGCAGCTTACCTTCACAACACAGGGATAATGCTCCCACCCGAATGCCGTGCCTTTTTTTACACGGATGCCCATGGGAGCCGGAATATTATAAAAAGCGAATATCTCCTTGGATATGGCTTTATCCATGGCAAGCGCACTGCTGGTATAATCTGTTCCGGTGTACTTGATGCCCATGAGATCAAAGGCAGCCTGAACCTTGCCGTCTTCCCCGTTTTCTCCGTGAAGGGCAATGAACACGATATCGGCCTGCTGGCAGATACGGATGACGCCATTGCCGAAGAAGCTGCCGGAAGCATCCTTACGCAATGCCTTAATCTGGCTGATATCAGGATTGCTCTCCTTCACAGCGCCTATATTGGCCGCCCAATCCTTCTCTATCTCAAATACATCGGCTGTTTCCCCTTCGTATCCCAGGTACACATCCAGCAGGATCACCTTGTGCCCGCGTCTTTTCAAAGCGTTGTAGATCATGGTTCCCGTTGATAAGGAAACGTCTCTTTCCGTGCTGGTTCCGCCTGCTAATACAACAATACGCATGGAATATTCCTCACTTTCAAATTCAATTTTAACCGGAAGCCGATTTTGCTTCCATTAGTATAACCTATGACCCGATTGAAGTAAAGTTCTTCATACGAATCTGAATTTTTGCGAAATCGGCAAATTCAGGAAATACGGATACACTATTAATAATATATCAAAAATATAAATGATAGGCTATTGAAATAATGCTGCATACTAAGAAAAAAATGCTGTATGCCGCTGTTTGCAGGGAAAACTCTTAAAGTGACAAAAACACATCAAAGAGTACCATAAAAAACATTAATTACCAACATAATATTTCACATTGCTGTACACAATATGATTACAGGCAATACAAAACAAAGTCACGCGCGGTGGCCAATACTTAGATTAGTAACCGCTGAACCTACAAATAGTTGATTTTGTACTTGGTTGCTTTGATGTTAAAATAATGGAGGTGAAAATTATTATGGCAAACACAACTGGATCAAACAGAGCAGAGGTTCCTCAGGCAAGAGAGGCTCTTGACCGTTTTAAGATGGAAGTTGCTAATGAAATCGGTGTTCCGTTAAAGCAAGGTTATAATGGCGATTTAACTAGCAAGCAGAATGGTTCTGTAGGCGGAGAAATGGTTAAGCGTATGATCAGACAGCAGGAACAGTCCATGTCCGGTCAGAAATAATTTTGAATAATTGAATAATTGGTTTCGCATCACTGATATCTTAGGATATCAGTGATGTTTTTATGTAGAGGAATACGGAAGGAATATAGTCAAAATTAATTGTTCCATTTCATTTCTTTCTATGATAAGATATTCATGCTTCATTTGATTCATATAACGGCATATATTTTATATGATATATACTTTTTATATAACTTTGAAAGGAAATGATGGGATGGGCAAATATTTTGGAACAGACGGTTTCCGCGGAGAGGCAAATGTAGACCTTACCGTAATGCATGCATATAAGGTCGGGCGATTTCTGGGACATTACTACGGAAAAGAACATAAAGCGAATATTATTATAGGTAAGGATACAAGAAGATCCAGTTACATGTTCGAATATTCCCTGGTTGCGGGACTGACTGCCAGCGGTGCCGATGTATACCTGCTGCATGTAACTCCCACACCGAGCATCTCCTATGTGGTACGCAGTGAGGGCTTTGACTGCGGTATAATGATCTCTGCCAGCCATAATGTATATTACGATAACGGAATTAAGATTATTAATGGAAGCGGTTATAAGCTGGAGGCCGGGATTGAGGAGCTGATCGAGGCTTATATCGACAGTGAGGCGGATTCCCTTCCCCTGGCAACCAAAGAAAACGTCGGAAAAACGGTGGATTATTCCATCGGAAGAAACCGTTATATCGGCCATCTGATCTCCTTTGCCACACGCTCCTTCCAGGATAAAAAGGTAGGGCTTGACCTGGCGAACGGTTCTGCCACTACGGTTGCCAAAGGCGTATTCGACGCATTGGGAGCAAAAACCTATGTGATCAACGGTGATCCCAACGGTACGAATATCAACAAGGACTGCGGTTCAACCCATATAGAGCATCTGCAGAAACATGTGATTGACCATAAGCTGGACGTGGGCTTTGCCTATGACGGGGATGCGGACAGATGTCTGGCCATCGATGATAAGGGCAACATTATAGACGGTGATCTGATCATGTATCTTTGCGGTGTATACATGAAAAAACACGGTGAACTGGCGAATAATACGATCGTAACCACGATCATGTCCAACCTGGGACTATACAAAGCCCTGGACCAACAGGGAATCCACTATGAGAAGACAGCGGTGGGCGATAAATATGTTTACGAGAATATGATGACCAACGGCCATGCACTGGGCGGAGAACAGTCGGGGCATATTATCTTCAGCAAGCATGCAACCACCGGTGACGGTATCTTAACCTCCTTAAAGCTGATGGAGGTCATGCTGGAAAGTAAATCGCCGTTATCCGAGCTTTTAAAGGATATCACCATATATCCGCAGCTTTTAAAGAATGTGAAGGTTCGGAATAAAAAGGCAGCCAGAGAAGACCGGGCGGTAGTAGAGGCAATCGCCCAGGTGGAGAAGGAGCTGGGAAGCAACGGCCGGATTCTGGTGAGGGAAAGCGGTACGGAACCTGTGGTAAGAGTCATGGTTGAGGCGGAAAGCAAGGAAATCTGCAAGGATATGGCGGAGCGTGTAACGGATGTTATGCAAAGCCGGGGACATGTGGCAGATAACTAATTGTTATAGCAATAGTATATTTTTTCGGATTTAAATATGTAATTTGTGTAAATATGTTTTTCTGGTATTTACAGAATTCATATGATATAATATACTAATGTCAAAATGTCTGCCAAATCCGGACTTCATGTACTTTCGTTGACTATGAGTACGGTGCCGCCGGGTAACCGGGCGGAAAACGCCGTACCGGGATTGAAAATCCTTAAAACAGCAAACAGTAAGGTACACAGCACCAGGGCAGCATACTATGCAGGGAGGATAATTCCTCCTAAAAAATCAAGGAAGGATAACTTCCACAATACAGGAGGAAATCATGAGTTTGCAGGTTGAAAAATTAGAGAAGAATATGGTTAAGCTTACGATAGAAGCTACCGCTGAGGAGTTTGAGGCAGCAGTTACAAAGGCCTATAATAAGAACAAGGGAAAGATCAATGTCCAGGGCTTCCGCAAGGGCAAGGCGCCCCAGGCTATTATTGAGAAGATGTACGGAGCAGGCATTTTCTATGAGGATGCAGCCAATGAATTAATTCCGGGAGCTTATGAGAAGGCAGCAGAAGAAAGCGGATTGGAAATCGTATCCAGGCCTGACATTGATGTTGTTCAGGTGGAAAAGGGCAAACCGTTTATCTTCACCGCACAGGTTGCTGTAAAGCCGGAGGTTAAACTGGGCAAGTACAAGGGTATCGAGGTTGCCAAGCAGGAAGCTGAGGTCAGTGATGAGGAAATAACCCAGCAGATAGAAAAAGAGCGCGAGCAGAATTCCAGAACCATCACGGTGGAGGACAGACCGATCCAGGACGGCGACATCGCGGTTATCGATTATGAGGGATTTGTGGACGGCAAGGCATTCGAGGGCGGCAAGGGTGATAACCATTCCCTGACCATCGGTTCCCACTCCTTTATTGATACCTTTGAAGAGCAGCTGATCGGAAAGTCAGCCGGTGAGAATGTGGATGTGAATGTTACCTTCCCCGCCGAATACCATGCACCCGAGCTGGCAGGCAAGCTTGCGCTGTTCCGTGTTAAGATCAATGAGATCAAGGTTAAGGAACTTCCCGAGCTGAATGATGATTTTGCACAGGACGTATCAGAATTCGATACCTTAGCTGAATATAAAGAGAATATCAAGGCTACAATTAAGGAAAACAAAGAAAAAGAGTTAAAGACAGCAAAAGAGAATGAAGTAATCGATAAGATTATTGAAGACGCCGAGATGGAGATTCCGGAGGCGATGGTTACCGCACAGGTGAATCAGATGGCAGACGATTTTGCCCAGAGAATCAAGTACCAGGGGCTGCCGGTTGAACAATACTTCCAGTTCACAGGTATGGATGCACAGAAGTTCCTGGATAGCTTAAAGCCGCAGGCAATCAAGCGGATACAGACCAGACTGGTATTGGAGGCGGTTGCCAAGGCTGAGAATATTGAGGTATCGGAAGAAGAGCTAGAGAAAGAATATACCGAGATGGCTGCCATGTATCAGATGGAAGCAGACAAATTAAAAGAAATGATCGGTGAGAAGGAAAAGGAACAGATCAAAATCGATATTGCTGTTCAAAAAGCAGTTGATTTCGTAGCATCAAAAGCAAAAGAGAAATAAAGATAATCAGAAAAAACAGTAAAGAAAAGGGGAGGAGCAAGTTCTCCCATATAGAGAAAGGGAGGAAAATTCCTCTCAAAAAGAAGGAGGATACAGTATGAGTTTAGTACCTTATGTCATTGAGCAAACAAGCCGCGGAGAGAGAAGCTATGATATTTATTCCAGATTATTAAAGGAAAGAATTATTTTCCTCGGAGAAGATGTAAATGATGTTACTGCCAGCCTTATTGTTGCACAGATGTTATTCTTAGAATCGGAAGATCCCGGAAAGGATATCAACTTTTATATTAACAGTCCGGGCGGGTCCGTAACAGCAGGAATGGCTATCTATGATACCATGAATTATATCAAATGCGATGTTTCTACCATCTGTATCGGTATGGCGGCAAGCATGGGAGCCTTCTTACTGTCAGGCGGAGCAAAAGGCAAGAGATTCGCACTTCCCAACGCTGAGGTTATGATCCATCAGCCCTCCGGCGGCGCAAAGGGCCAGGCGACGGATATCAAGATCGTTGCTGACAACATTATTAAGACAAGAAAGAAATTAAATGAAATCCTGGCAAAGAATACGGGAAAACCCTTATCCGTAATTGAAGTTGATACAGAGAGAGATTTCTATATGTCTGCAGAGGAAGCAAGGGATTACGGTATCATTGACGGAATTCTGGTCAGCAGATAATATTGGCTATGGTCGGATGGTTTATCTGACTGTAAAAGGCAGTGTATTTTGCTGCCGTGCATAATATTCTAAGAGAATGAGGTGATAAAAGGCAGTGGCAGGAAAAGTAGATGACAGAAAACAGCTAAGATGTTCCTTTTGCAACAAAACCCAGGACCAGGTCAGAAAGCTGATAGCAGGACCGGGTGTATATATCTGTGACGAATGCATCGAGATATGCAGTGAAATCATCGAAGAGGAATTTGATGGAGAGCCTACCATCAATACGGATATTAATCTGTTAAAGCCTACTGAGATCAAGGCGTTCCTGGACCAGCACGTGGTGGGACAGGAAGAGGCGAAGAAGGTACTGGCTGTCTCGGTTTATAATCATTACAAAAGAGTTCTTGCCGATAAAGACCTGGATGTGGAGCTGCAGAAAAGCAATATTCTTATGGTAGGTCCCACGGGATCAGGAAAGACTTATCTCGCTCAGACCCTGGCTAAATTATTGAATGTTCCGTTTGCAATTGCGGATGCTACTGCACTGACCGAAGCAGGCTACGTAGGTGAGGATGTTGAGAACATTCTTCTTAAGATCATTCAAGCCGCGGACTTTGATATTGAGCGAGCACAGTTTGGCATTATCTATATTGATGAGATAGATAAGATTACAAGAAAATCCGAGAATACCTCCATCACCAGAGACGTGTCCGGTGAGGGCGTACAGCAGGCATTATTAAAGATATTGGAAGGGACCGTCGCTTCCGTACCTCCCCAGGGAGGCAGAAAGCATCCTCATCAGGAATTTATCCAGATCGATACCACCAACATCCTGTTCATCTGCGGGGGTGCCTTTGATGGGTTGGAGAAGATAATCGAAGCCCGTATCGGACAGAAATCCATCGGCTTCAATGCAGAGATTCTGGAGAAGAATAAGATTAATATCGGAGAACTGTTCCGTCAGGTTATGCCCCAGGATCTGATCAAATTCGGTATGATCC
>JAFADH010000371.1 GCA_023424995.1 Bacillota bacterium
CAGTGAAGGGATCGCGCCGGGAATCATGGAGTATTTTCATATTGCGGAAGAAGCGCCGGTAGAATCCAGAGTACTGATCCTGGATGAATTAAACCGTAGTGAGGATATGGTATCTCTGGTAAATAAATTCATTGCTACAGGCATATTCCGTCACATCATCTGCATCTCCAGTAATACGGTTCCTGAGGAGATAACAAAAACTGCAGTTATACTTCCTGTTTATCCCCTGGAGTTCGATGAGTTCCTGCTGGCGACAGGGAACGAATGGTATATTGAATCCATCCTTACACATTACAATACAAACAGCAAAATACCTGATATTGTACATAAAGAACTGATTGCCCTGCACCGGCTGTATCTTCAGATCGGCGGCATGCCCGGAATCATTAACGAATACCTGAACCTTTCCTCGGTTGTCAATGTATCGGAGCAGCATAATTTTCTTGTCGGGTCCTATCACGATTATATCCTCCGTGATAATTCCGACAGTGATGCCCTGAAGATGAAACAGGTATTTGACAGCCTGGTCCTTCAGCTGATGAAGGAGAACAGAAAATTCCAGTATAAATTAATCCGCAAGGGAACTACTCACAGCATGTATAAGGATGCCATACAGAAGCTATGCGATAACCATTATATTATTCGATGCGACCGTATCAGTACGGAGCAGCTTCAGGCGCCTGTGCAGACCTTTTCCGGCCATATCCTGCAGAACAGTTCGGAGAATACGAATTTTAAGCTTTTTCTGCCGGACACCGGACTGTTATATACAAGACTGGTAGAAGAGCAGGGAGCGGCTGCTCCGCAGATATACCGCAGAGCAATATTGGAAAATTACATTGCCCGGTCTCTGCATACGAAGAATTATCCTTTTGGCTTCTGGGAATCTGATTCCATGGCAGAGATAGACTTCGTCTATCTTAAGAATAACCGGTTGTATCCGGTAGAGATATTCGAAGGAACGAATACCCGTTCAAAAAGCATCAGCATCTTAAAGCAGAAATGTGAATTCCCGTATGCCGTTAAAATATCCTCAAAGAACTTCGATTTTGCCGGCGGAGTTAAATATGTTCCTTATTATGCCGCTTTTTGCCTGTAATGCCAGTATTTAACTAAATATTTAAGAAAATATTAAGAAAACGATTGACAAAACAATTCTATTAATATAGAATATTTACACAAGCTGCGGTCTACTTATGTAGTTATTCCAACGCGGATTTTTACAGTATATTCTACATTTGTAACACCATGAATTTACATAGAGTTATCGGTATGTAGTTATTTTACATATTTAATCATATATAGACATTTATATAAAATGTAAACAATATCGTAACTAATAAATCTGGCAAATGAACGGGGAAATCATTGCCAGATTATAATTTCTACAGGTGTAGAATATATTAATGTTAAAGGAGCGCGGGGAAAGATGCCATCATTGCCAGACATACGACTTCACGAAGGAGAACTCAATATCATGGAATTATTGTGGTCCAACAAAGTGTTGGCCGCAAAGGATATCTCCAAGATTATCAAGGAATATATCGGATGGGAGAAGAATACCACATATACGGTAATTAAGCGGCTGATTGAAAAAGGTGCGATCAAACGTGAGGATCCCGGATTTATGTGCCGGGCAACAATAACAAAACGTACCGTACAGGCAATCGAAACAAAAGTGTTACTTAATAAATTATATAACGGATCACTAAGTACATTCTTAACTGAATATCTGAAAAACCAAAACTTAAGCAAAGCTGAGGTTCTGGAACTGCAGCGTATCATCGGAGAACAAAGATAATATCCAGGCAGTATTAACGGGTCAAAATCTGACATGGCAGATTTTGGCTCTTTTTTTATGTTTTATCACTTTATATCAGGGTTTGACATAATATAACACTAGATACCGAAAAAGGTAGAAAAGATGCCATTAGGGTAGGTTAATGCGGCAGGAGGTAAAATTTTGAAATCACAGGACATCAACCTAGAGGAATTACTGGGAAGAACGCAGGTTATCCTGGATAATTCGGATATTATGGATTTTCTCCGGAATAAAACCATCCTGGTGACAGGCGGGGGTGGCTCCATCGGTTCGGAGTTATGCAGACAAATCGCAGAGGCCAAGGCAAGAAAGCTGGTAATCGTTGATATCTATGAGAACACTGCTTATGAAATCCAGCAGGAGCTTCGGCAAAGATACGGTGACCGGTTGGAGCTGAGGATTGAGATTGCATCAATCCGGGATAAAGAGAGGATAAACCAAATAATGGAACGGCACCATCCTAATATTATCTTCCATGCAGCTGCCCATAAGCATGTTCCGTTAATGGAGGACTGCCCGGAGGAAGCTGTCTTAAATAATATATTCGGTACCTATTATCTGGTTCTTGCTGCCGACCGGTACCGGGTGGATAAGTTTGTTCTCATCTCCACAGATAAAGCAGTAAATCCAACCAGCATCATGGGTGCAAGCAAACGCTTTTGCGAGATGCTTTTACAAAGTATGAAGGAGAGCAGCAGGACCGAATTTGTCGCTGTCCGTTTCGGTAATGTTCTTGGTTCCAACGGCTCTGTAATTCCATTGTTTCAAAAACAAATAGCTTTGGGAGGCCCCGTAACAGTTACCGACAAAAGAATTGAACGGTATTTTATGACGATCCCTGAAGCGTCTCAGCTGGTACTTCAAGCCGGTGCCATGGCCTGCAGCTCAGAAGTCTATGTACTGGACATGGGTAATCCCATAAAGATTATTGATCTGGCTGAAAATCTTATATTACTATCCGGACATATGCCCTATACGGAGATACCCATTATCGAGACCGGGCTGCGTCCCGGGGAGAAGCTTTATGAGGAGCTTCTGATTAACCAGGAAGAACTGATAGCTACCAGCAATCATAAGATATTTATCGAACATCAGGATAACATTTCGAAGCATGACATTAATAAAAAACTGAAAATACTGAAAAAAGCATTAAGAAAGAAATCACAGTCCGAGATAAAAAGAGCATTAAAAACAGTGGTACCGAATTACAAGGATCCGGAAGAAGTTAACTGTGTCAGCTGTAATGTTCAAAGAACACATATAACAGAAAATAATACCTTAAACATAAGTTATCTGCCGCAGCAGGAATCGTCTTGTTCGGCTCTGGCCAAGGAAAATCAATTTCAGAAATTAATATAGTAATTGCGTAAATGTTCTGCCGGAATATAGAGAGGGGACGTACATGAATTTATATGAGGATATGATACAGGGAAGAGCAAAAATCTCTGTGATCGGACTGGGTTATGTTGGATTGCCTATTGCCGTCGCCTTTAATAAAAAGGTCAAGGTGATCGGCTATGATATAAATACGGATAAAATCAATGCCTACCAAAAAGGGATCGATCCGTCCGGTGAGGTGGGAGATGAAGAACTAAAGCAGACATCGATTAAATTCACCTCCGATGAATCGGATTTAAGGGATGCCATATTCCATATCATCGCTGTCCCCACACCGGTGTTTCCTGACCATACTCCAAATCTGACTCCCTTGGAGGAAGCAAGCCGTATCGTCGGCAGGAATCTCGCCAAGGGATCCATTGTTGTATATGAATCAACGGTTTATCCCGGTGTTACTGAAGAGGTATGCATACCAATTCTTGAGAAGGAAGCGGGCATGCTGTGCGGAACGGATTTTAAGGTCGGGTATTCACCGGAACGGATCAATCCCAGCGATAAACAGCACCGCCTGGAAAACACAGTGAAGCTTGTATCGGGTATGGATGAAGAGACCAGGGATACCATTGCAAGGATATATGAATTAATCATAGAAGCAGGCGTATATAAGGTAAAGGATATACGCACGGCAGAGGCTGCCAAAGTAATTGAGAATTCGCAAAGGGACATTAATATTGCTTTTATGAACGAGCTGTCCATAATCTTTCATAAGCTGGGTATTGATACTAAGCTGGTTTTGGAAGCAGCGAAGACCAAATGGAATTTTCTTGATTTTTCACCCGGTCTGGTAGGCGGTCACTGCATCGGTGTGGATCCCTATTATCTGACCTATAAGGCTGAGCAGATCGGATACCATTCCCAGGTAATTCTTGCAGGAAGGCGGATCAATGACGATATGGGCAAATACATTGCGGAGCATACCATAAAGAAATTAATTACCGCCAATGTTCCTATAAGGGAAGCAAATATAGCTGTATTGGGTATCACCTTTAAGGAAAACTGTCCGGACACACGTAATTCCAGGGTAATAGACCTGTTAGACGAACTGAAGGAATATGGAATAAAACCGCTTGTTACCGACCCTGTGGCCGATCCTGTCCAGACTGAGCTGGAATATGGTATTAAACTCACTCCCATGGAGCTCATTACCGATTTGGACTGCATAATCATAGCTGTTGCCCATAATGAATATAAGAATTTGCCAGAGACGGAGCTGAGTCGGTTCTATCGTTCCGGGAAGCCGGAGAGCAGGGTACTTATGGATGTTAAGGGAATATTGGATTACCAGAGCTATGAAGCGCTTGGATATCATTACTGGCGGTTATAAGGTTATAAGCGGAAAAACCGGCTTAAAATACTTTAAAAATCAATATCACTGCGCCTGCACTGCGAATATAATATACAGTCGGAAAAACAGTACCTGACTTAATAGCACAGGAATATAGAATTGTGGAGACCCGTAATCATTTTAATAAGGAAAATATATGTCGCAAAAACGTATCTATCTATCGTCGCCTACCATGAACGGCAGGGAGATGAATTATATAAAAGAAGCCTTCGATACCAACTGGATCGCTCCCCTTGGTCCCAATGTCGATGCTTTTGAGGCGGAGCTCGCCTCCTATACCGGCAGCAAATCTGCTGCGGCCTTAAGCTCCGGAACTGCCGCAATTCATATGGCTTTGAAATACCTTGGTGTGTCCGCCGGTGATATTGTATTCTGTTCCTCCTTGACCTTTGCAGCAACCTGTTTTCCGATCCTATATCTGGGAGCAATACCGGTCTTCATCGACAGTGAGAGGGATTCCTGGAATATGGATCCTCTGGCATTACGCAAGGCTTTCCTCCTGTATCCCGACGTAAAGGCAGTCCTTCTTGTCCATCTCTACGGAACGCCGGCACTGCTGGAGGAAATCACTGAAATCTGTGACGCTTACCGGGTTCCCTTAATTGAAGACGCTGCCGAATCCCTGGGCGCCGCTTACCTGGGTAAACAAACCGGAACCTTCGGCAGCTTCGGAATCTATTCCTTTAATGGCAATAAAATCATCACAACCTCCGGTGGCGGCATGCTTGTATCAGAGGATGATAAAGCGGTCGCAAAGATTAAATTCTGGATTACACAGTCCAGAGAAAAGGAACTTCATTACGAGCATAAAGAGATAGGTTATAACTACCGTATGTCTAACATCGTAGCCGGGATAGGAAGAGGGCAGTTGCTGTCCCTGGAGGACTATATCCAGTTAAAGAAGAATATCTATGATACCTATCAGAAAGCTTTTGAGGATATTCCCGAGATTAAGATGAACCCCATCCCGGACGATTGTTCTCCGAATCACTGGTTATCCTGCATCACCTTGGATAAAGACTGTGATGTAACACCCCTTGATATTATATTGGCCCTGGAGCAGGAGAATATTGAGGCTCGTCCTATCTGGAAACCGATGCATCTGCAGCCTTTATTCCGGGGATATGATTTTATCCGCCTGGAGGATATGGCTGACGGAGTAGCAGGAGAAATCTTCTTAAGAGGTGTATGCCTGCCCAGTGATATTAAAAACACGAAAGAAGATATGGAGCGAATCATCCGGATTATTCGCAGATCATTTGGAAGATAGAGAGTCATGGCTATGGGTAAAGTTATCTATAGGTAAAGTTATGGCTGTATATGAAATACAATGGAGAAAAAGGTCTTGTTTATATTCTTGCTTAAAATAAAAGAATTAAGGAAATTGCAGTTAATCAGCGTGTATATATAATTGGTGTTAAAGAACATAAAAGTAATAAAATAAAGATTTTAAGAAACCGCTTAAAAGAGCGGTTTCTTGTTGCCAAAAAATATGTATACCGTATCTTTGAGATATATAAAATATGAAATTGATAACATCTTTGAAAGGTAATAAATAACTACTAATCTTTGAATTATCTTGATATATACCAAATGATTTGATATAGTATGTTTATTACAAATGGAAGGATGTGGTATATATGTTAAAGAACAGCATTGATTTTGAGGTGGAATTGGGATAAAGCCGAGGGTATTTAAATAAAATTAAAACCGCCTTTGGTTATTATTCTTTTGCCATCATTAAAGAGTGGATAGAAAATATAACCATATTAGGAGGCTCTGCAAGTGCGGAATGATTATAAAAAATTAATTGAAAAATGTGAAGCGAATAGTCATTTAATTAGTATGATTTCAATAGACGAAATCATCAGATTTGGACATTCAATTGGACTAAACGGAGAGAGTAAAGTACTTGATTTATGCTGTGGCTATGGTGAAATGTTAAAAATCTTACATGAAGCTTTTGACATTTATGGAACAGGTATTGATATCACAAGTGAATTCATCGATGAAGGAAATAACCGACTACAGTCAGACAGCATTAAAAAAGTAAAATTAATACTTGGAGATATATTAAAATATGAAACAAGTGAACAATTTGATGTGGTAATACTAAGTGAAACTTTTGGTAGTATAGCACAGACCATTGCAATTGGTGAAAAGTACCTAAAAAATGGTGGAATATTAGTGTATTGTAAAGTATATTCTAAAGTACCAAATCCACCGCAAGAATTAATAGACTTTGATGAAGAAATACTTCCGTTGGAGGAACTTAACAAAATATTCAACAGTCTCGGTTATTACATAACCCATATGGCAAGCGATACGAATAGTGATTGGGAACGGTATATTACCTGGAGTGCAAGAAGAGATATTAATGCATTGAGAAAAAATCCAAACAATGAAGAGCTAAAAGCATGGATAAATAAATGGTACAATATGTACTTTGTTTATCGTCGTCCCTATGAAGGGCAAGCATTGTTTGGCCTAGAAAAGCTGTAAGAATAGTAAAAAAACAAGTACAAGATATATAATTTCAGTATCTTGTACTTGTTTTTTCATTTGACAGTACCAAAAATAATTAAAATCACAACATATAACCAATTACCGGTTTTATGTCCTTAATATTACCAGATTTGTGTCCCTCGACATAATAATAATCAGGAAAAGATGGATGAGACATTTTTGACGAGACATTTTTGTTTCCATACTATTCGCAAAACCCTTGTTTAACGAATAGTTATTAATGAAAGACTCCGAAGTCGTTTATGGAGAAGGTGTTGTTTCCTCATAAACACGGCTGGCCTGCTGTTGAAGCTCAACACCCTTCAGATCAGCATTGCTCTCCATGACAGCCGTCACAGTGTCATCGCTTACTTTAGACGCAACCGTAATCTGAAGGTACTTTGGATAATTGCAGAATAATGCATATCGAACACTCATGATTTTCAAAGTATCTTCTACGGAATATTTATCAGATATATTAAACATATGGGTATAGTCATTGCCGGTACCCATCCGTAGGAACTCATAAACATTTTGCGCGGTCGCATTTAGCTGCTCTTCGGTCAGGTTACCATCCTTAAGAACATAGGCAAAGGCATTCTTCTTAAATTGTGTCAGGGCTGAGCCTTCCACGGTAAACTCTAATTCACCCGATTCATTCTGTCTGATGTAAAATTCGTTATAAAGGGAGTCTCCGTTATCTTCTATTATTTTGATCAATTTATAGATGATGTCATTATATTCATCATCAGGAATCGCAGTATCCTCCATGACAACTGAATAAGAAAGCTCATTCGTAGCTAAAAGAACTCCGTTACGGTCATAGATATTTCCGCGGGTACTTTGGTCAGGTACACTCGTTAACCTTTGTTCTGAATCACTTTGCTCATTTGCACTCCCATTTGTTTCCACATTATTATTGGTGTTATTAGATACTATTGCACTTATAAATACCCATTCACTTATAAATACCACTCCAATAAAAATAGAAAGAATTAAGCGAGCGGTAGGATTAAATCTCTTATATTGGTGCATAAGAAAAATCCCAATAGGAGCAAAAAAGATTAACATAACCCACATAAACCATGTTTTTTTATAAAATTTTTGCATACTACCCATTACTTCCTCCTATGAAGCTTTAGCAATAATTTTACCATAAAGCATCATAACAATTTTACTCTGTGTATATCGCCTGTTATCCAATCTTTAAGACGATCTGCCACATTATTATAATGCTATAACTTAATGTTTTTATTGTTATAATTTCGTTGTGCACGTTTTATTTTTTACTATTTGTTTGATAACACATTTTACATTATTATCCATTATAACATATACTACAATATTTTACCATAAAATTAAGTCCCGACCTATACAAGGAAAGGACTTAATTTTAAATAATAATATGCATTATTTATTTTCTTGATAAATTTTATTTTTCTATAATCATGTAGAATATTCAAAAACCCAGTAAATAAAGAGATTGATAAATTTTATATTGGTTGTATTATAAATTTCTATAATCTGATATAGATAAGGTTTATCAATATAGATAAGATTTACCAATATAGATAAGATTTACCAAGGCTCCCTCGAACGATGCACTACTTCTTTAATCAGCTTTAATTTCGATATGTCTGCTTTCTCTTTTATATTTATATCATTCGGGATAAAATCATTCTCTGTAATGTCACCCTGAAGAATATGTTCAAACCATGTTGCGGCAACTGCATAACGGCCATAGTCCAAGCTCATATGAAAGCCATCTCTGCAAAGACTCGTACCACCATTGGCATAATCAAATTCCGGATAAGAACGAAGCTCCTGAATCACCCTTCCACTTGGGATTACTCTGAATGAAAATTCTT
>JAFADH010000138.1 GCA_023424995.1 Bacillota bacterium
ATTGCAATAAATATAACATGCCGGAGGTAACTTAGTTTGAGTGAATTTACACATCTAGATGAATTGGAAGCCGAAGCGATCTATGTGATACGCGAGGTTGCGGCAGAATGCGAGAAGCCGGTTATGCTGTACTCCATCGGCAAGGACAGCTCCGTCATGCTGCACCTGGCCCTGAAAGCCTTCTATCCGGAGAAACCGCCGTTTCCCTTCATGCATATCGATACCTCCTGGAAATTTAAAGAGATGATCGAATTCCGAGACAGAAAGGCGAAGGAACTGGGCATACAGATGATCGTATACAGGAATGAGGAAGGCATCGCCCAGGGTATCAATCCCTTCGAACATGGCTCGGCATATACGGATATTATGAAGACCCAGGCACTTAAGGAAGGCTTAGCGAAATACGGTTTCACGGCAGCCTTTGGCGGAGGCCGCAGGGATGAAGAGAAATCCCGGGCCAAGGAACGGATCTTCTCCTTCCGGAATGAGGCCCAGGCCTGGGATCCGAAGAATCAGAGACCGGAGATGTGGAAGCTCTATAATACCAAGATCAAAAAAGGAGAAAGCATGCGTGTATTTCCTATCTCCAACTGGACGGAGAAGGATATATGGCAGTATATCCGCAGGGAGAATATTGATATCGTATCCTTATATTATGCAAAGGAAAGGCCTGTAATCTACAGGGACGGCAATATTATCCTTGTAGATGATGACCGGCTGCAGCTTCGGCCTGGTGAACAGGTAGAACATAAGAAGGTACGCTTTCGTACCCTTGGCTGTTATCCCTTGACCGGCGGAAATGAATCGGAGGCAGTTACCCTGGATGAGATTATTGAAGAGACCCTGGGAGCCATCACTTCCGAACGGACCACCAGAGTCATCGATAATGAGGCGGCAGGCAGCATGGAGCGCAGAAAGAGGGAGGGGTACTTCTAATGAAGGGATTGCTGAAATTTATCACCTGCGGAAGCGTGGATGACGGTAAATCAACCCTCATCGGACATATTCTGTATGATTCCAAGCTGCTGTATACGGATCAGGAGAGAGCACTGGAGCTGGACAGTAAGGTCGGCAGCCGGGACGGAGCCATTGATTACTCCTTATTGCTGGACGGACTGATGGCAGAGCGGGAGCAGGGAATTACCATAGATGTGGCTTACCGGTATTTTACCACGGAGAATCGGAGCTTTATCGTAGCGGATACACCGGGGCATGAGGAATACACCCGTAATATGGCGGTAGGAGCCTCCTTTGCGGATCTGGCTATTATATTGGTAGATGCAAAGCAGGGGGTTTTGCTCCAGACCAGAAGGCATGCCAGAATATGCTCTCTCATGGGCATCCGGCATTTTGTATTTGCAGTGAACAAGATGGACTTAATGGGATACAGCCGGGAACGCTTCGAGGAAATCAGTGAAGAGATTCAGAGTCTGTCCGCAGAGCTGTCCCTGGCGAAGGTTAAGATCATACCGCTCTCCGCCACAGAGGGAGATAATCTGACGGCGGATTCACCCCATACCCCCTGGTATACGGGAGGGCCGCTGCTGACCTATCTTGAAAATGTGGATATCGAAGACATTGAGGAGAAAGGCTTCTATCTTCCCGTACAGAGGGTATGCAGGCCGAACCATACCTTCCGCGGCTTTCAGGGACAGATCGAAGCGGGAAGCATATCCGTCGGGGATGAGCTGACCGTCCTGCCCAGCAATGAAAAGGCCATAGTAAAAAGTATCCATATCACTGACCGTGAGGCTCTGACGGCACACAAAAACCAGCCTGTCACCATTCAGCTGAATAAGGAAGTGGATGTATCCAGGGGCTGTGTCCTGACTAAGGATGCCGGATTAACCACCGCTAAGGAGCTGACGGCAGCCCTGTTATGGATGGATGATTCCGGGCTGACCCAGGGTAAGAATTTCTTTGTCAAGATCGGCACCCGGTTATTACCGGGAACGGTAACCGCGATTCAATATAAGATAGATGTTAATACAGGAAAGCAGCTTCCGGCGGCAAGTTTAAGCAAGAATGAGATCGCTTCCTGCATCCTGACACTTTCCGAGGAAGCTGCGGCGGATAAATTTCTCTCGCACAAGGCCTTGGGTGAATTAATTCTCATTGACCGCGTCACGAATATGACCTCCGCCTGCGGAGTAATTACGGATATGGTTCCCGGGGACGAAAGGAAAGCCTCCCAGGTGGTATTTGAGTATCGGGGCTTGCAGGCAAGAGGGGATATATTTGAAGAATTTTATTATAATCTGGAGAGTCTGCTGGTTGCCAAATACAAAACGCTGCATCATACTTATACCGTAGGAGATGAGATTCCGGTACAGGGGGAAAGCTATCATTATCCTGACAGCTTCGATATCCTTGCACTGCGGGATAAGCTGGCGATACAGGTACGGCAGAAGACGATTGCTGAGATAAAGCCCCTTTCGGATTATCAGTATTCGGGATATCCTGTGACCAACGGAAGAGGTTTTGCAATTAAAGCCGATACGGCGGCCCTGTTGACTGAATTTTTGTCGGAATACAGCGAGCATAGTGACTGCGGGGATGCCGGCTTTGCGAATAAGTGGCTGAGCTTTGAGACCTACCGGAGAATAGTGTTCCATAATAATTATTGGGTGATATAGCGGATTTATGGCAGGCCTTATTATTTATGCAGGGGTGTGCCCCATAGTTTCAGGTTTAAGAAAGGTTTGGTGACTGGAATGGCAATTGATTACGCAGCTTTAAAAAAGGGCGGTTTCATGAGACAGAAGCAGAAAGGGATGTTTTCCTTACGGCTTCAGGTGGTCGGCGGGTTCGTAACAGCCGAGAATCTAAAGAAAATATACGAGGTCGCCGAAAAATACGGGGCCGGACATGTACATCTTACCTCCAGACAAAGCGTGGAGATTCCGTTTATTAAATTCGAGGATATCGAAACGGTGAAGGAGGAGCTGGCGGAGGGCGGCTGCAAACCAGGTGTCTGCGGACCCAGAGTGAGGACGGTCACCGCCTGTCAGGGCAATGCCGTGTGCCCCAGCGGTAATATAGATGCCTATAAGATCGCGGTAGAGCTGGACCGGAGATATTATGCCAGGGAGCTGCCTCACAAGTTCAAGTTCGGGGTTACGGGCTGTATGAATAACTGCCTGAAGGCAGAGGAAAATGATCTGGGTATCAAGGGTGCGCTGGAGGTCCGCTGGGAGAAGGAGAGCTGCATCTTCTGCGGAGTGTGTGAGAAGGCCTGCCGTGTGGGTGCAATTAAGATTGAAGAAGATAACATTACCCTGGATTCGGAGAAATGCAATAACTGCGGTCGCTGTGTGAAGGCATGTCCCACCGATGCATGGGTCGGAGAACCCGGTTATCTGGTATCCTTCGGAGGTCTGTTCGGCAATACCATCAGTAAGGGCGATTACATACTACCCTTAATTAAGTCGGAGGAGCAGCTTTACAGGGTAACCGATGCGGCAATCGGGTTCTTCAGCGATTACGGAAAGTCGAGTGAACGCTTCCGGTTCACAATTGACCGGGTAGGCTGGGATAAGTTCAAAGAAGTGATGAAGGAAGCATTATAAAATCAGGATTGAGCCTGCTCAATGTGAAAACCGCGGATTTTCCATTGAAGCATGACGGGCTGTGGGAAAGGCGTGGTTATTATGGCAGAGTTTCATGTTGATGATACGGTAGATATTACGGATGTCGTTTGTCCCCTGACTTTTGTAAAGGCCAAGGTGGCACTGGAGGAGCTGGAGACAGGACAGATACTGTCCATCCGTCTGAATGAAGGAGAACCGGTTCAGAATGTTCCCAGAAGCATTAAGGAAGAAGGACAGCAGGTTCTTAAGCTGATTGATAATAAGGACGGAACCTATGATCTGATCGTGAAGAAAGTACAGGAATAGAAAAGAGGTGATTGTGCACATGGCTATCCGGGTTAATAATGATAATTTTGACAGGGAAGTATTGCAGGCACGGCTGCCGGTTCTGGTAGAGTTCTATTCGGATTCCTGTATCCCCTGCAAGCAGATGGCACCGATCTTAGGGGATCTGGAGGAGGAGTATGAGGAGCGCCTTCGAATTGTCAAGGTCAACGTCAATTTTGACGATTTTCTGGCTGATGCTTATCAGGTAGCCTCATCGCCCACCATTATTTTCTTTCAGAACGGACAGGAGCTGCAGCGAATCCGTGGTCTAACCGGGAAGAAGGACCTTGAGGATATCATTCAAAAAATTTTATAAAGAGAGCTTCATCCTATTTTCCGTCGGCTTAAAGATTACGCTGCACCGGCCTTAATGATGGAATGGTTATATACCGGGTTTTATTCGTAACTATTGATTTTTATAATATATGCGTTATACGCAGGAATGGAGGCTGCCATGTTGTTAACGATAGCAGGTGTGAAGAAGGAAGTAAAGGACGGTATCACTATCGAAGAATTAATTGAAAACGAGAATGTGGAATCGCCTTTATATGTATCTGTGTCTGTGAATGATGAGTTTGCACTCAGGGAGGAATTTGCTGTCAGAACGCTTTCCGAGGGCGATGTGATTGAATTCCTGTATTTTATGGGCGGAGGGGCTTAAGATGGCATTTACCAATGAACAGCTGGAACGGTATTCCAGGCATATTATATTAAAAGAGGTCGGTGCTAAGGGTCAGAAGAAGCTTCTGACCGGCAAGGTACTGATCATAGGAGCCGGGGGTCTTGGAGCACCTGCGGCCATGTATCTGGCGGCAGCCGGAGTAGGTACCATCGGCATAGCGGATGCGGATGAGGTGGATCTGTCCAACCTTCAGAGGCAGATCATCCACAGTACGGCCGATATTGGCAAGGCAAAGGTAAAATCAGCCAGGGAGACCATGAATGCCATGAATCCCGACGTTACCGTGAATACCTACCGGACCTTTGTTACCTCGGAGAACATTCTTGAACTGGTAGAGGGTTATGATTTCGTCATTGACGGAACGGATAATTTTCCTGCCAAGTTCCTGATCAACGATGCCTGTGTAATGGCGAAGAAGCCTTTCTCCCATGCCGGCATTATCCGTTTTCAGGGCCAGCTGATGACCTATGTTCCGGGAGAAGGACCCTGCTACCGCTGCGTATTCAAGGATCCGCCACCGAAGGATGCTGTTCCTACCTGCAAGCAGGCCGGAGTGATCGGCGCCATGGGGGGAGTCATCGGAAGCCTTCAGGCTATGGAAGCAATCAAATATATCCTTGGAGTGGGCAACCTGCTTACGGGCAAGTTACTTACCTATGATGCATTGCGGGGGGATTTCCGCACGGTTCCCTTACCGGCCAGGGTACCCGGCTGCGGTATCTGCGGAGAGCATCCGACCATTACCGGACTGATTGATTATGACCAGGCAGAGTGCGACGGAAGGTAGGGATCATATGCTGTATATGAAAGCGAAGGATTATGGTATTATAGTAAAGCATGCACGGGACGGACTGCCCAATGAGGCCTGCGGGCTGCTTGCCGGAACGGTGTACGGAGATATAAAGCAGGTGGAAAAGGTATATAGGCTGACCAATATGGATGCCAGCAGGGAGCATTTTTCCATGGATCCCAAGGAGCAGCTGGAGGCGGTAAAGGATATGAGGGCCAACGGGCTGCAGCTGCTGGGTAATTTCCATTCTCATCCGGAGACACCGTCAAGGCCATCCGAGGAGGATAAGCGCTTGGTCTTTGATATAAGGCTGTCTTATCTGATTCTGTCCCTGATGGATGAGGGGAATCCGGTGTTGAAGGCCTTCCTTTATAATGAGAAGAAGGAAGTTACGGAAGAAAAGATTGAAATTATCTGAAAATGATATATACTAAGATTAAAAAAGAGGGCGGACGAAAAGGTTCGCCTTTTGCACATGAAAGAGATGAGGTCGGAGATATGCATTGCATCAGCATCAGTTACAGGAAGGCACCGGTACGTATACGTGAAATATTTGCATTTTCCGAGGAAGAAAAGCTTGCATTCGAGCATGAGATATGCGCAAGGTATCTGGTCTCGGGATGCCTGGTAATATCTACCTGTAACCGGAGCGAGATCTATTATAGCGGTGATAAAAGCCTTCTTCCGGTGATAGAAAAGGAAGCGGCACTAATAAAGCATGCCGATTACAGTGAGATGAAGCGGTATTTTCTGACCTTTTGTGGGGAGGGAGCCTTAAGGCACCTGTTTAAGGTAACGGTCGGGCTGGATTCCATGGTTCTTGGGGAAGATGAGATAATGCGGCAGATGAAGGAGGCTTACCAGCTTTCCCTGGCACATAATCATACCAGCAATGAGATGAATATCGCTTTTCAGAATGCCTTCTACCAGGCGAAGAGGATAAAAACATCCACCAGAATATCCACCACCCCGGTCTCCGTCGCCACCCTGGCCGTGAATAAAATCCTGGATCATGCAAAAGAGATTTCCCGGCCGGTCGTCCTTGTTGTAGGGGCAACCGGAAAGATGGGAAGCATCCTTGTCAGGAATCTGTGCGGCAGAGGAGGACTGAAGGTATACGGCACGGTGAGAAGCAGTGTAAGGGATATAGCGGGCTATGTTACCACGGACCTGATTCATATGATACATTACAGGGACCGTTACCAATATATGAAGACGGCGGACGTTATTGTCAGCGTTACGGCAAGCCCCCATTATACCTTCACAAGCGAAGAGGTTGCCAAAGTGCTGGACGGGCAGAGCTGCCGCAAGCTGTTCATCGATCTGGCGGTGCCCAGTGATATTGACAAGGACATATCGGCTATGGAGGGCCTGGAAGTAATTGATATTGATTATTTTGAGAAGGCTTCCCTGGAGAATAATGAGTTGAAGCAGCAGGAACTTGGCAAAGCGGAGATGATTCTTGACGAGTGCGTGGACGAGACGCTGAAGGAGATTTATTTCCAGAAATTCTACGGCAGGATGGACCAGCTGGCAGAACGGGTAAAAGACCAGGGAATACAGACGGTTTTATACCGGCTGAAGGAAGGGCTCGGCAGTCAGCAGCTGAAAGCGGTGCTGGAACTGCTGGAAGAGATGATATAAGGCATTGTTTTTATACCGTACATCTGATTACAGCAACATAATTTTAATCCTGTGATATAAGTTATCAGAAGCTGCATTCCAAGCTTCTGATAAAAGGCGCAGCTTCTGCGTCGTACGTCTGATTATGGGAACGTCTTTTGTTCCTGTAATATAAGTTAATCAGAAGATGTACTGTACTTCTGATAAAAGGCGCTGTTTCTGCGCTGTGCATCTCGATTACCGGGACGTCTTTTGTTCCTGTAGTATAAGTTATCAGAAGCTGCATTCTAAACTTTTGATAAAAGGCACATTTTCTGCGTCGTACGTCTGATTATGGGAACATCTTTTGTTCCTGTAATATAAGTTAATCAGAAGTTGTACTGTACTTCTGATAAAAGATGCTGTTTCTGCGCCGTGCATCTCGATTACCGGAACATTATTTCAGTTCCGACCGTATAAGTTATAGTCACATAGAATTATTATTAAGCTGAATGGACAACGGTAATAAAAATAAGAATGAATTTGTTGATTTGGATAGGAGAAGAAAAACATGGCGTATTTTCCGTTTTATATGGATATCACCGATAAATTATGGATTATTGCAGGCGGAGGCAATATTGCGCTTCACAAGCTTGAGCTGCTGGCGCAGTTCGGGGCAACCATGACGGTGATTGCACCTGACATCCATGAGGACATACGGCTGCTGCAGCAGGGTATGCGGCAGGGAAACTATAAGCTTGAGATCCTTGAGAGAGAATTTGAGGATTCAGACCTCCTTAAGGCGGAATATGTAATCGCTGCCACCGATGATGACCAATTGAACTCCCATATCGCACGGCTTTGCAGAGAACTGGACAAGCCGGTGAATGTGGTGGATGTAAAGGACGAATGCAGCTTTATCTTTCCCGCCATCCTAAAGCAGGAGAATCTGGTGGCTGCCATATCCACCGGAGGGAATAGTCCGGCCCTGGCAGCCAGGCTCAGGCAGGATATGGCAGCTGTTATGCCGGGCTACTATGGTGCGCTTAATGAGCTGCTTGGCAGGCACCGGGAAATCATCAAGCAGCAAATTACCGATCCCAAAGCCCGCAGGAAGCTGTACCAGGAGGCAATCGCTCTTGCCGAAGCCCTGGGACGGAGCCTGGAAGAAGAGGAGCTCAGGGATATCATCCACCGAACGGGGAAAGCAGGTATGGGAACATGAATAAGGAACTCATCCGAATTGGCACCAGGGGCAGCAGGCTGGCACTGGTCCAGACCAATATGGTGATTGATGCATTGAAGCGGCAGTATCAAAGCCTTCAGTATGAGATTGTGGTGATACGTACCTTGGGGGATAAGATCCTGGATAAGCCCCTGCAGGAGATTGGCGGCAAGGGCCTGTTCATATCGGAGATCGAAGATGCCCTTATGCGGGGTGAGATCGATCTGGCAGTGCACAGTGCCAAGGATATGCCTGCCCGGCTTCCCGGGGAACTGGATATCCTGGGAGTATTGCAGAGAGAGGATCCCAGGGACGTGCTGATTACACGGTCCCTTGCAGGACCGGATTATCCGCCGGCCATGGTGATCGGAACCGGCAGCGGGCGGAGACAGGCTCAGATTGAAGCCTTATACCAGGACGCAGTCTGCCGTCCTTTGAGAGGGAATGTGGATACCAGGCTGAGAAAGCTTTCCCAGGGAGAATATGACGGTATTGTCCTGGCAGCCGCAGGGATCAAGAGACTGCAGCTGGACCGGGAGGAGGACTTCACTTACCGCTATCTTACCGCCGATGAGGTGATTCCTGCTGCCGGGCAGGGGATCATCGCCGTGGAAGGCAGGAAGGGCAGTATTGCCGGTGAGCTGATAGGAGCTGTTTCTGACAGGACAACGGAACTGGAGCTTGCCATGGAACGAAAGGCACTGGAGCTTTTTGCGGCGGATTGCCATGAACCGGTGGGCGTCTATTCCAGGGTCCGGGGAGAGGAAGTCACCCTGTGGATGATGAAGCAGATAAACGGCAGGGTCAGAAAGCTGGTGCGGTCGGCAGCGCTTGACAGGCGCTGGGAGCTGATCCGGGACATGGTTGAACGCATACTGGAGGAGATTACGTGAGTGCAGTCTATCTGATAGGAGCAGGTCCCGGAGATCCGGGACTGATTACAGTAAAGGGCCTTGAATATCTTAAAGCCTGCGATGCGGTTATTTATGACCGCCTGGCCTCCGAGGAGCTGCTGCGGTATCTGAAAAAGGACTGCGCCAGGATCTACGTCGGCAAGGAGCCCGGCCGGCACTCGAAAACCCAGGAGGAGATCAACCGGATTCTGGTGGAGAGTGCCGCAAGGTATGAGAAGGTTGTCAGGCTGAAGGGCGGGGATCCCTTTGTATTCGGCAGGGGCGGAGAAGAAATTGAGGAATTGATCAGTCACCGGATACCGTTTGAAGTGATTCCCGGAGTAACCTCGGCTGTCGCGGTTCCCGCCCGTGCGGGCATTCCGGTGACCCACCGGGGAATAAGCCGGAGCTTTCATGTGATCACCGGCCATACCAGCGATTCCGGGGATACCCTGACGGATAATTATGAAGTGCTTGCAAAGCTTGACGGCACCCTGGTCTTCTTAATGGGGCTGGCGAATCTGGAGCAGATCACCGGCCAGCTGTTCCGGTACGGAAAAGCGGCTGATACGCCGGCGGCGGTCATATCCAACGGCACCCTGGTTAATGAACTTGCGGTAAGGGGAACACTGAAGAATATTGCCGATAGGGTGAAGACGGCTGATATCCCGTCTCCCGCAGTCTTTATCGTCGGTGAGGCGGCAGCCCTTGAGTATAGGCAGACATATGGCCTGCCCCTGTCCGGGATAAGCTTCGGAATAACCGGTACGGCACAATTTTGCGAGAAGCTGGAGCGGGGACTTGGTGCGCTGGGAGCAAAGACGGCCGCAATCTGCCATATGCAGGTACAAGAGACGGAGGGAATTCGCCGGCTGGAAGAAGAACTGCAGCAGCTGGAAGAATACCAGTGGATCATATTCACCAGCACTAATGCCGTTAAGGTTTTCTTTGAAGCCATGCAGAGGAGGCGTGTGGACCGCCGGGAATTAAACCGCATCCGGTTCGCAGCCGTCGGAAGCGGAACGGGACAGACTCTGGAGCAATACGGATATATGGCTGACTTCATCCCAAAGAGATACAGCTCGGAAGATCTTGCATTGGAATTTGCCGCAGCGGCAGCCGGTGCTGATGACAGGGTATTAATCCCCCGGGCGGTGCAGGGCAGTGAAAAGCTTGCCCGGGTTCTGAAAGCCCATAACATAGATTGCACTGAGATACCGGTTTATGATGTCAGGGGCAGCGGGGTCCAACAGAAGGAGAGGCTGAAATACCTGGATTGTCTCGTATTTGCCAGTGCCTCCGGCGTCCGTGCCTTCTTTTCGGATTTGGATAAGACAGGACTCCGGGTACCGGAAGCTATGGTATTCGCCTGTCTGGGTGAAGCAACGGCGGCGGCGCTGGGTGAATACCGCAGGGATACGCAGATCATCGCGGAAGTTAGTAATACGGATGCCCTGATCCGGGGTATCGTAAGCTATTATTCATCACATACAGCAAAGGAGGATACGGCATATGATGCGGATGAGAAGACTTCGGGTAAATGAAGCCATGAGGAAGCTGGTGCGGGAGACAGGAATTGATAAATCGGATCTGGTTTATCCCATCTTTGTCATAGAAGGTGAGAATATTAAGAATCCGGTGGATTCCATGCCCGGAATCTTCCAATATTCGGTAGACCGGCTGGAGGAAGAGATAGAGGCCGTCGTAAGAAGCGGCATCAGCGCGGTTTTGCTCTTCGGAATACCTGCCCATAAGGATGAGACGGGAAGCCAGGCCTACGAGGACCAGGGAATAACCCAGAGGGCGATCCGTTATATTAAGAAGAAAGCACCTCATTTGCTTGTCATAGCGGACATATGCCTCTGTGAGTATACCTCACACGGCCACTGCGGCCTGGTGGAGGGTGATAAGATCCTGAATGATGAGACTCTGCCGCTGCTGGCCAGGATGGCTGTCAGTATGGCTGAGGCAGGTGCCGATATTATCGCTCCTTCGGATATGATGGACGGAAGGGTGAAGGCCATAAGAGAAGCGCTGGATACCGGCGGCTTCAAAGAACTGATGATCATGTCCTACAGTGCCAAATTTGCTTCCGGCTATTATGCGCCGTTTCGGGAGGCGGCACATTCCGCACCCGGCTTCGGCGACCGGAAAACCTATCAGATGGATCCGGCCAACCGCAAGGAAGCCGTCAGGGAATGTCTCCTGGATATCGAAGAAGGAGCGGATGTGATCATGATAAAGCCCGCCCTTGCATATCTGGATATTATCCGTGAGGTCGCCGATCTGACCAATTACCCGGTGGCCGCCTATAGTGTCAGCGGAGAATATTCCATGGTCAAGGCGGCGGCTCAGAAGGGGTGGATCGACGAACGCAGGATCGTTATGGAGAATCTGACCGGCTTAAAGCGGGCGGGGGCAAAGATCATAATTACTTACCATGCTCTGGATGCGGCCGGCTGGCTTGATGAACGATAGGAGAATAAGATGGACAGGACCAAATCGGTTAAACTGAATGAAATATCGAAGACCTGCATGCCGGGCGGGGTAAACAGCCCGGTGCGCGCCTTCCGGGCTGTGGGAGGCACACCGGTGTATATGGAACGTGCAAAGGGTTCCAGAATCTATGATGTGGACGGCAACGAATATATAGATTATGTCTGCTCCTGGGGACCGGGAATCCTGGGACACAGCCATCCTGCGGTAATAGAGGCAGTGAAGGCTGCATGCGACCGCGGGCTCTCCTTCGGCGCCCCCACGGAAGCCGAGGCCGTACTGGCAGAGCTGATCCGGAGCATGATGCCCTCCATGGAGCTGCTTCGCCTGGTAAGCTCGGGTACGGAAGCGGTCATGAGCGCCCTTCGCGCAGCCAGGGGATATACGGGCAGGGATAAGATCGTAAAATTCCGGGGCTGCTATCATGGACATTTTGACGGTCTGCTGGTGAAAGCGGGATCGGGAGCCCTGACCCAGTCGGTACCGGACAGCAGCGGCGTGCCTAATGACTATTCCAAGAATACACTGATCGCCGATTATAATGATGAAGCTTCCGTTGAGCTGTTATTCCGGGAACACGGAGAAGAGATCGCCGCGGTAATCGCAGAACCGGTGGCCGCCAATATGGGCGTCGTATTGCCAAAGGCGGGCTTCTTAAAATTCCTGAGGGATATCACCGTAAGATACGGCTCCCTGCTGATATTTGATGAAGTAATAACAGGCTTCCGGCTTGGTACAGGCGGTGCCCAGGGTTATTACGGAGTGCTTCCCGATCTTACAACGTTAGGTAAGATCATCGGCGGAGGCATGCCCATGGGCGCATACGGCGGAAGATGGGAGATCATGAAGCTGATTGCGCCTGACGGTCCGGTGTATCAGGCCGGCACCTTATCCGGCAATCCCGTATCCACAGCTGCAGGTATCGCAACCTTGCAGCTGCTAAAGAGCACACCGGAGCTTTATCAGGTGCTTGAGAGGCGGGCAGACAGACTGGTATCCGCATTAAGGGATAAATACCGGGACGGGATATGCGTAAATCATATAGGCTCCCTGGTCTGCGGCTTCTTTACGGATAAAACGGTCACGGACTATAATTCGGCCGTCACATCGGATACGGTCAAATATGCTGAGTTTTTTAACCATATGCTGGAGAACGGTATCTATCTTGCACCGTCCCAATTTGAAGCAATGTTCGTCTCATATGCCCACAGTGACGAGGATATGGATAAAACCGTTGAAATAATTAAAAAAATATAAAATATAAAGCTTGCATTTTTTACCTGTATTTGATATAATAACTATTGTGCTAAATGATAAGACTAATTGGGAGTGGACGAAAGTCCACTCTTATTCTTTGCGCGGCATGAGATTCATTAAGAAAGTAGGGATTTGAATGGCAAAACATGAAGAATATGAGCATAAGACGGAGCAATTACTGGAGCCCTTGTTAGCTAAGAACCATTTCGAATTGTATGATGTCGAATATGTGAAGGAAGGCGGTAATTGGTTTCTCAGAGCTTATATTGACAAAGAGAACGGCATAACGGTGGATGACTGTGAGTTAGTAAGCAGAGCATTAAGTGATTTGCTGGATAAGCATGATTTTATCCCGGATTCCTATATTCTTGAGGTAAGCTCTCCGGGACTCGGCAGACATTTAAAAAGGGATAAGCATTTTCAGAAGAGTCTTGGGGAAGAAGTGGAAGTTAAGCTTTTTAAACCGGTCAATAAAAGGAAAGAATTTGCAGGTCTGCTGAAGAGCTTTGACCAGAACAGTATCACCATCGAAGCAGAAGACGGTACTGTCATGGAGATACCGAGAGCGGATATTGCAATGGTACGGCTGACATTTGATTTTTAAATCTGAAAATATAGATTTTCAAGGAGGATAATTTCTCCGAATCTAATGGATCAAAAATATGGTTATCAGGGAGGAATTTGGAAAAATGGATGCGAACAGAGAACTCATTGAAGCTTTAAACCAAATCGAGAAGGAAAAGGATATCAGTAAGGATATTTTACTGGAGGCATTGGAAAACTCTTTGGTGGCGGCATGTAAGAATAATTACGGCAGAGCAGATAATATTCAGGTAAATATCGACAGAGTAACCGGTGAAGTCGGCGTATATGCCATGAAGGAAGTTGTGGAAGAGGTTACGGATCCCGTGATGCAGATCAGTCTGGCACAGGCCAGGATGAAGGATGCAAAGAAGGATATCGGTGATATTGTTGCAGTTGAGGTAACTCCCAAGAACTTTGGCCGTATCGCTGCCCAGAAAGCAAAGCAGGTTGTTGTTCAAAAAATCCGTGAAGAAGAGAGAAAAGTTCTGTATACCCAGTACAGCGGTAAGGAGAAGGATGTTGTAACCGGCATCGTTCAGCGTTATGTGGGTAATAACGTAAGCATCAATCTTGGCAAGGTGGATGCCATCCTTACGGAGAATGAACAGGTAAGAGGTGAGATATTCCGTCCTACGGACCGGATCAAGCTTTATGTGCTTGAGGTCAAGGACACGACCAAGGGACCCAGAATTACCGTATCCAGAACTCATCCGGAGCTTGTGAAGAGATTATTCGAGGCTGAGGTTACGGAGATACAGGACGGAACCGTGGAGATTAAGAGTATAGCCAGAGAGGCAGGTTCAAGAACGAAGATGGCGGTCTTTAGCAACAATCCGGATGTGGATGCCGTCGGAGCCTGCGTCGGCTTAAACGGAGCAAGAGTCAATGCGATTGTTCATGAGCTTCGCAATGAGAAAATTGATATTATTAACTGGAGCAATGATCCCGAGAGACTGATCGAGAACGCACTCAGCCCTGCGAAGGTTGTGTCCGTTACCGTGGATGAATACGAGAAGAGCGCCAGGGTAATCGTTCCGGACTATCAATTATCCTTAGCGATCGGGAAGGAAGGACAGAATGCCAGACTTGCAGCGAAGCTGACAGGATTTAAAATTGATATAAAGAGTGAGTCCCAGGTCATGGGGTATTAATAAGGAGAAATGAATGGCGAAAAAGTTACCACTGCGAATGTGTACCGGATGCGGTGAAATGAAAGCAAAAAAAGAGATGATCCGTGTTTTGAAAACTCCTGAGGAGGAGATTATAATTGACTCGACGGGCAAGAAGAACGGCAGAGGTGCTTATGTCTGCTGTTCTTTGGACTGCCTGCAGAGGGCAGTCAGATCCAAGGGTCTGGAGCGGTCGCTTAAGGTTAGCATTCCGAAGGAATTGGTAGAAACACTGGAGAAGGAGATGATTTTGCTTGAATCCGGAAGAAAAGAAGGTATATAACTTACTTGGAATTGCAACAAAATCACGCAATGTGGCCAGCGGTGAATTCTCTACGGAGAAAGCCGTGAAGGAACATAAAGCCGCTTTGGTTGTCGTGGCGGGCGATGCTTCGGACAATACAAAGAAAATGTTTACCAACATGTGTACTTACTATAAGGTGCCAATATACTTTTTTGGTGAGAAAAACGAATTAGGTCATGCAATGGGTAAGGAGTTTCGTGCTTCTTTGGCAGTGCTTGACAAGGGCTTGGCGGACGCAATTGAAAAGCAACTGAACATGATGCAAGATATTAACGGAGGTAGTAAGTAGATGGCAAAAATGAAAGTCTTTGAATTAAAGAATCAAATAAATGAACTCGGCAAATCAATAGAGAGCAAGGATATCCTTGACTTTATTGAGAACAATTTTGGTGTGAAGAAATCCCACAGCAGTAATCTGGAAGAAAATGAGGTTGTATTTATAAAGAATCATTTTGTTCAGGGATTAAAAACACCGAAGCCGGCAGCGGAAGCCTCCAGGTCCTCTGCTGCTGCGTCAAAGCCGGCAGCGGAAGCACCGAAGCCATCTGTTACTGCGCCAAAACCGGCGGCAGAAGCATCCAGGCCATCTGTTGCCGCACAAAAACCGGCGGAGGAAGCGCCGAAGCCGACTGCAGCGGGACAAAAACCGGCAGATCCGGCTTCTGCCCATGCATCCTCTTCTACGGCAGCCCGCCCTCAGACAGCAGGTGATAAGCCGGTACAGGCGGCAGCACGGCCGGCAGCAGGTCAGGGGCAGAATCCTGCGAGGCAGGGGCAATATGGAACACAAGGCGGTCAGAGTGCTGCAAGACCGGCTGCCGGACAACAAAGTGGGATGAGACAGGGTCAGTCCGGGGGTCAAAGCGGACCAAGACCTTTAGGAGAACAAGGGCACCAAGGAATACAGGAGCAAAGACCTGCAGGAGGACAGAACGCAATGAGACAGGGCCAGACAGGTCAATCAGGACAAACACATCAGGGAATACATGGTATGCAGCAGAGACCGGCAGGCGAACAGTCCCAGCATACAACAGGACAAAGACAGGCTGGGGGAGTACAGAACCAAAGGCCGAGGGGATCAGCAGGAGAAGGCGGCCAGAGACCGGCAGGATCGGAAAGCAGACCTGTACGTCAGGCAGGGGAAGGCTATCAAGGCCAGAGATCATCCGGACAGGACGGAAGACCTGCAAGAGAAGGCTATCAGGGCCAAAGATCATCCGGACAGGATGGAAGGCCTGCAAGAGAAGGCTATCAAGGCCAAAGACAATCAGGCTCGGGCTATCAGGGTCAGAGATCATCCGGTCAAGGCTATCAGGGCCAAAGATCATCCGGAGAAGGTTATCAGGGTCAGAGACCGTCCGGAGAAGGCTATCAGGGTCATAGATCATCCGGTCAGGGCTATCAGGGCCAGAGATCGTCCGGAGAAGGCTATCAGGGTCAGAGATCATCCGGTCAGGGCTATCAGGGCCAGAGATCGTCCGGAGAAGGCTATCAGGG
>JAFADH010000178.1 GCA_023424995.1 Bacillota bacterium
TCGATTATCGGAACATTATTTCAGTTCCGATATTATGGAATGCCTGAATTAATAAGGCTGTGGTAAGTATCAAACCGGATACTTATCACAGCCTTTCGTGTTCTTATGATTAATGCCTGTCCTACTACGGATTAATCCTCTGTTTTGCTAAACTTCTTAAAGAATTTGGAGTTAGTTATCTTGCCAAGAAGAACTACTATTAAGGTTAAGATCAGGACAACGATGAAGATTGCCAGCATTCCTTTTCCCATTATTTCAAACGCATATACTACATTATCAGTCATATTGTACTCCTTTCATCAGCCTAAGTTCTTCAGAATCTGGCTTACTATATTAATTACGACACCGCCGGCTACTACGGAGCCGATCTGTCCGGATACATTGGCACTGATTGCATGCATCAGAAGGTGGTTCGAAGGATCTTCCTTGATACCCATCTTCTGAATAACACGGGCTGACATGGGGAAAGCGGAGATACCTGCAGCTCCAACCATAGGATTGATTTTTTTCTTTAAGAAAAGATTCAACAGCTTCGCGAATAATACACCGCCGATGGTATCCATAACGAAGGCGATGAGACCTAATAGCATGATCATGATCGTCCGCCAGTTAACGAAGGCTTCTGCTGTCATACTGAAGGATATGGTGATACCCAGTAATAAGGTGATAAGGTTAGCCAGGTTGTTCTGTGCCGCATCGGACAAGCTTCCGAGAACACCGCATTCCCTGATCAGGTTACCGAACATCAGGAAGCCGACCAAAGCTACGGACTGGGGAGCGATCAAACCGGCGATAATGGTTACGATTACAGGGAACAGGAGTTTTGTTAACCTGGTTACCGATTTCGGATTGTATTCCATGCGGATCAAGCGTTCCTTCTTGGTGGTTACCAGCTTCACGGCAAAGGGCTGTACAATCGGTACCAGTGCCATATAAGAGTAGGCGGCCACCGCAATTGCTCCCATATATTGTGATTCAAGGATCTGTGATACGAGAATAGAAGTGGGACCGTCAGCCGCACCGATAATACCGATGGAAGCCGCATCGTTTAACTCAAACCCGAGCATGGCTGCGACCACGATGGTGAAGAAGATACCGAATTGAGCGGCAGCTCCGAACAGGAACATCTTCGGATTGGATAGCAGCGGTCCGAAGTCAATCATCGCGCCGATACCGATGAATAACAGGATCGGCAATGCCTCTGAAGCTTCGATTCCGGTTTCGAATAACCACTGGATGATACCGTGTGTCTCACCGACACCTTCAATTACCTGGTCGATAACACCCGATGCGGGTATATTGACCAGTATGGCTCCAAAGCCCATGGGCAGGAGCAGGGATGGTTCAAAGCCTTTCGCAATTGCAAGATAAATCAAAATAGCACCTACGGCGTACATAACCCACTGCTGCCAGGTTATTGCCAATATTCCTTGCCATAAGAAATCCATAAAAGTAAGTCCTCCTTAGCATAATCAAATTGGTTTTATTGTAGCTCATTCCGCCTATGCATGTCAATGTAATTTCCAAAGAATTTGTATTCGGGGGTACAATTAAAATATGGAATAACGGCTTACTATATATGGTAATTATGACGGAAAAGGGATGATTTTTTATAGCAGAATATACAAAAAATCATGTTTTAATTTGGTGAAAAAGCGCAGTAAATTGTGTGATATATAAAAAAATTTAAGTTAGAGTATACAGAATGACTTATATTATAAAAAAGATGTTTTGATGTTGCACAAATTTTATAAAAGTGATAGTATTGGATACAAAGCGAAATTTTTTAGCGCTTACTATATGAAAAGGAGATGAACATCTTGAGTTTATTGTTTTTCCAAATTGCATCCATCGTAATTGCAGTTCTATCCTTTGGAGCAGCTTTCTGGCTCTACAAATGGGTAGAAAAACAACCGTCCTCAAATGCAAAGATCGCAGAGGTAAGTAAGCTGATCCGTAATGGAGCAAACACATTTTTGGCAAAGGAATACATAACATTAGTTAAGTTTTGTTCCGTTGTGGCTATTCTAATCCTGATATTCCTCCCGTCACCCATCTGGAACGGTAATGTGCTGGATAATGTTATGATGGCTGTATCCTACATATTCGGTACGGTATTTTCGGGAGCTGCCGGCAAGATCGGCATCAATATCGCTACCATTGCCAATGTTAAGGCTGCCGAGACGGCTACCAAGGGAATCAAGCCTTCCTTTATGTCCGGCTTCCGGGGCGGCGCGGTTATGGGTATGGCTGTTGTAGGCTCCAGTTTATTAGGTGTTACCCTGGTTCTTATCCTGACCGGTGACACTACGGCGCTCCTGGGTTTCTCCTTCGGCGCAAGCGCCATGGCTCTTTTTGCCAAGGCAGGCGGCGGTATCTTTACAAAGACGGCCGATATCAGTGCGGACCTGGTTGGTAAGGTAGAGCTGGGCATTCCTGAGGATGACCCCAGAAATCCTGCGGTTATTGCCGATAATGTCGGTGATAATGTTGGTGACGTTGCAGGTATGGGTGCGGACTTATTCGACTCTAACGTAGCTTCCATGGCAGCAGCTCTTGTTATGGCGGCGTCCCTTGATAAAGTTGCCGGCGGCAATGAGAATGCGGCTACCGTATTCTGCTATGCGGCAATCGGTCTTTTTGCTTCCATTATCGGCGTGTTGACCGCACGTATGAAGGAAGGCGGAGATCCCACCAGAGCATTAAACAGTAACACTTATGTAACAACAGTTATTTTCGGTGTCCTTACCGCAGCCGCTACCTTTGCTTTTGATCTGGAATGGCGTATCTGGGGTGCCAGCGCAATCGGTTTGGTTGTAGGTGTTGTCATCGGTCTTGCCAGCGATTACTTTACCGACGACAAGAAGCCTCCGGTTCATGCGGTTGCCAAAGCGTGTGAATCCGGTCCTGCATTCACCATCCTGTCCGGTATCTCTTACGGCCTGATGAGTGCGCTGCCTTCCATGGTAGGTATCGGTGTTTCCGCTCTTGCGGCTTATAAGATATGTGAGCCTCTGGGAGACGGTTATGCTATGTTCGGTATTGCCATGGCAGCAGTAGGTATGTTATCTATCGTAGGTATGATCATCTCCAATGACGCTTATGGTCCTATTGTGGATAACGCGCGCGGTCTTGTTGAGATGGGCAATCTGGGTGAGGAAGCGCTTGAGATCACAGACTCCCTTGACAGTGCGGGCAATACGGTAAAGGCTGTTACCAAGGGCTTTGCAATCGGTGCGGCAGGTCTTACGGTAATCGCGTTATTAGGTGCTTTCATCAGTGAGGTAAATACCGGTGCTATTGAGCTTGGCCTGGTAAGTGAAGGCGAAAAATACCTGACCGGTTTTGATATCATTAATCCTGTCGTATTCTTCGGACTGCTTGTAGGCGCCGCTATCCCGGCTTTATTCTCTTCCATGCTGATGCTTGGTGTGGACCGCAACGCACAGCGTATGGTTGCCGAGATTCACCGTCAGTTCCGTGAGATCGCCGGTCTGAAGGAAGGTAAGGAAGGCGTTGTGCCGGAATATGATAAGTGTATCGAGATCGCTACCACCGGCGCCATTAAGGAATTAATACCTGCCGGACTGATGACCATTATTGTGACTCTGGCGGTTGGCTTCATTGGCGGTGTTAATGCCATAGGCGGTTTCATCACCGGTAACATAATCAGTGGTTTATTATTTGCATTGTTCATGTCCAATTCCGGCGGACTGTGGGATAATACCAAAAAGTATATTGAAGCAGGACATCACGGCGGAAAGAATTCCGATGCGCATAAAGCCGGCGTGGTTGGCGATACCGTAGGTGATCCCTTCAAGGATACCGCGGGTCCTTCCATCAATACTCAGATTACGGTTGTATCGCTGATTGCTTCTTTAACAGCGATGATCTTCCTGTCCTTCTCAATTTTTGGCTGATAAATAACAAACAATATTCTTTATAATAAAGTGCTGTATCAGAACAGCCCTGCTGTAAAGCAATATACAAAAATGAGCTTTGAATGGTGTTAAAAACCCTATTCAAAGCTCATTTTTTGTAATATAAATACTGTTTTTGTGTAAATTACCAGCAAATCCTTATTTTATGGCAGCCCCCATTCGGTAAATCTGTCAGATCATACCTCTGCTCTTCATTCTCCATCTGCCCGGGGACATATCGGCTGCCTTCCTGAAAGCTTTTTGAAATACGGTAACATCATGATAGCCAACCTCGGAAGCGATATACGGCAGGATATGGTCCGTATTGGAGAGGAGCTCCATGGCTCTTGCCAGTCTGACCTGCTGCAGGTACTGTCCCGGGGATAATCCGCAATACTGCTTCAATCTTCGGTTGATATATTCGGTTGAAAAGTGAAAGTTCTCTGCGATCCGGTCACAGTTGATATCCTTGTTATAATTTTCTGAAATATACAAAATAACTTTTCTTGCCAGCTCGTGGCCCTCTTCCTTAGGTGACGGGAAGGTCAGGTTATTTAATACAGAAAGAAATAGAGATTGTAGGTTTAACCTGTCAAAGGGGTCAGTTTTATAGCAAAAATCCAACTGTTCGATTACCGGCTTTATCCGTTTGATATCAAAACGGCCGTATTTCTTCAGGAATATCTTAGTGTCATCCATGCTGTCCGCAGTATAATCCTCATACGGATGACTGAATTCCGTACCTTGGGCAGAAAAATGAATATAGTAATAGCTGGGAGCAGGGCAGCCCTTTAAACCCTGCTGTAATAATCCCGGGCTCTGAATATACCAATCCCCCTTTTCTAATTCCAATTCCCGGCCGTCTTCTGTAAAGTACAGATACCGTTCAAGCATAAAGATTAAAACATAAAAATCGCAGATTCTGGTAATGTGCTTTTCCTGCCGGTTAAAATTGCGGTAACTGGCACATATGATCTCCGGCCAGGTCGGAATGGATAACCGGATGCATTTATTTTTGGCGTCTGTCATAATACTAACTCCTTTTTGCTTGATTGAGTGCAGTATTTGCTATTTTTTTATTTGATTATACTGCTTAAAATAAGAATTGTACAGAAAAACAGTGTGCAGAATTTAACCGGCATGGATATGGCCTGACCGGATCATGAAGTATAATAGGAGAGGACGAGGTGATGAAGGTATGAAAGAATTAATAGCGCCCAGGCTGACAAGATTTCATCTGAAGGATATGAAGCCCGGAGGCTGGTTATTAAAACAATTGCGGCTGCAGGCGGAGGGGCTGTCGGGGAATCTGGATAAGTTCTGGCCGGATATTAAGGACAGCAGATGGATCGGAGGAGACAGAGAGGGCTGGGAGAGACTTCCGTACTGGCTGGACGGCTTTATACCCCTTGCTTATTTACTGGAGAACGAAGACATGATGGGGCGTGCGGATAAGTATATAACCTCAATCATACAGCATCAGGATAAGGACGGATGGCTTTGCCCCTGCCCTGCATCGGAGCGCTCCCATTATGATGTGTGGGCATTATTTCTGGTATTAAAGGTCCTTGTGCAATATCAGGAGATAACGGAGGACCGGAGGATCGAGGAGGTGGTAAGAAAGGCGCTGATATGCCTGGACAGGCATATTGACGGCAATCTGCTGTTCGGCTGGGCACAGTCCAGGTGGTTCGAGTGCCTGATTTCGATCTGGTGGCTTTATGAGCGGACAGAAGAGGAATGGTTATTGCATCTGGCATCAAAGCTTCACAGTCAGGGCTTTGACTGGATCGGCCTTTTTAAGCATTGGCCTTACCGGACACCGGATGAAAAGGGGCGATGGAGTCAGATGAGCCATGTGGTTAATACAGCCATGGCATTAAAATCCGGAGCGCTCTATTCCCGGATGACCGGTGATGAGGAGGAGCTTAACAGCGCCGCACCGATGGTTGAATTACTGGACAGGTATCATGGCATGGTGACAGGTGCCTTCACAGGGGATGAATGCCTTGCCGGCAATAGTCCCATACAAGGTACGGAACTGTGTGCCATAGCGGAATACATGTATTCCCTGGAGCAGCTTATCTCTGTTACCGGTAACCCGATATGGGCCGACCGCCTGGAGCTGCTGGCCTATAATGCGCTCCCCGCTGCCTTCAGTCCGGATATGTGGTCGCACCAATATGTGCAGCAGGTCAATCAGGTGGAATGCTCATTGCAAAAGGAGCCCGTATTCCTCACCAACGGCGGCGAAGCGAACTTGTTCGGGCTGGAACCGAATTTTGGATGCTGTACCGCGAACTTAAGCCAGCCCTGGCCGAAGTTTGCTTTAAATACCATACAAAAAGCGGAAGACGGGATAGCGGTATTGGCATATGCACCCATGACCGTCCATACTGCTGTTCAGGATACCGGTGTAAGTATTATAATTGATACGGAATATCCCTTCCGGGAAACGGTGAATATCACAGTGAAAACGCTAAGACCGGTATGCTTTGCTCTGTATCTGAGGTTACCGGACTGGTGCGGGAAGGCAGTTCTTTCCATGGGAGAGGAAAGATATAGCCTGAACGAAGCCGTGGGTACGGATAAAGGCTTTTACTGCTTAAGCAGGACCTGGGATAATGAGACCAACATGACATTATCATTACCCATGAACTTAAAGCTGGTAGAAAGACCGAATCACCTGTATGCCGTATTAAGGGGACCCCTCGTCTACTCACTGGCAATAGAAGAGAACTGGGTTCAGATCAATAAAGATATCAGGGGGAGGGAATTCCCCCATTGCGATTATGAAGTGTACGCCGTATCGCCCTGGAATTACGGCCTGCGGATTGATCCTTCCGCCATAAGCCAGGGGATACGCGTTGTGAATAAAGAAACGGGTGAAATACCGTTCTCACCCGAAGGCACGCCCATCGTCCTGAAGGTAAGGGGAAGTAAAATTCATTGGTCCCAGGTGAACGGTTCTGCCGGCCCTGTCCCGGATATGGACCGGATTTCTGAAGAAGAGGAGGAATTAACCATGATTCCTTACGGATGCTCAAATCTCAGGCTCACGGAGATGCCGGTATTATAATGAAATCAGATCAGTCAGCCAGGTTCTTATGTGAATAACTGATAACATTATATGAATAACCCATAAGATAAAAACACAGGCTGCGATACCCATAAAGTAAGCATCCTGTGTTTTTATATTTTTATTCTGCCGAAGCATCCGCGTCAGGACAGATAGTGTCATCAACCGCACATTCTTCCGCTATCCGTATATCCGGGATATCCTCCGGCTGATCGTCAGAGATCATCTCTTTCGGTGTAATGACCTGTCTGGTAGCGCTGTATACCTTGTTATTCTTTTCCTTCGGAAGCCAGATAAAGATGAACATACTGGTAAAAGTTGTCATACCCAGGAGCAGTGCCACAATACGATAAGGCAATATCTGACCCAGGAAGCCTGCCAGCAGATAGAACAGGATTCCGCCGACGGCAAAGATCACACTGAAGAGTCCGCTGATCCGGGCACGCATATCCTTGGGAAGGTAAGACTGTATGGCGGCCTGGCGGATGGTCGCACTTTGTGAACCCAGAGCTCCGCAGAGAAAGCGGTTGATCAGCATCAGCGGATAGGGCATGAAGAGCAGGGAGGAATCCATCAGGTCATAGGTAGTATATACCAGCTTGGTAAATCCATACCGTTTCTCAGGGGGGATCTCCTTCTTATATTGAAAGAAGCCGCCCAGCACCCTGCCTATGGTTTCACTGCTCTTAAGAAATCCCAGCATAGTTACGGAAAGCCAGGGCTGAGTCTGATAAAAAGCCTGGGTCATGACATCTACCCCGTGGGAAGTACCGTTGGTTATGCTCATATAGGTATAGATATTGCGGATTC
Organism: Bacillota bacterium; assembly: GCA_023424995.1. Classification (GTDB taxonomy): domain Bacteria; phylum Bacillota; class Clostridia; order Lachnospirales; family Lachnospiraceae; genus Mobilitalea. The sequence goes on from JAFADH010000178.1 coordinate 7,810, forward strand.
CTTTCTCCTTCTTAAGATAGGTGAAGCCCTCCTTCATATCCTTCAGATAACTCTTTAGGGTCATGGCTTCGAGGCTTACATATTTTTTCTCTATGATAAGCATCTCCAGCAGTACATCCATCACTCCGATGCCTGCAACGATCAAAAAGATATAGCCGATGTCCGTGAGCTGATAAAGAAAAGTAGCTATGGGAGCCATTACAATGGTAACAAGCGAATAGATCATCCCGCTGACCGCATAACCCTTCTGCTCATAGCCCACCGGGATCAAATCGGGATACCAGGCCTGATAGGCTAATTGATAGAATACCGATATGGTTCCCAGGACCAGGGTTAGGATGATATATAAGGAATATACGAATTCATGATTTAGTATGTAGATGCCTGTTCCCAGGAAAATAACAGCCATCAATATATCCAGTCCGACGATCCATTTTTTCTTGGTGCCTTTATCGATGATCGGAGCAATCAGAATGGGCAATATAATATCCGGCAGCATACCACAGACCATGATAAAGGCAGCCTTCAGGGTCGAATTTGTCTGATCAAAGACCATCAGGCTGATGGGCAGGTTCATAGCTTCGCCGCCGATGGCGGATAATACGGTAGTGGCAGTGATAAGGCTGAAATTCTTTGTCCATAGACCATGCTTTTTCATAACGACCTCCCGGGATCAGCCAATGAATTCCATAATCAATAGGGCTCAGGATATGGATCATGTTAAAAGCTGATTAAGTAATATAATAAATTTTAAAGTTATTATACATAATTTATTAAAGCCGGCGCAATGGCTTCCTTGTGAGAAATTTAACATGGCAATGTAATACTGAATATAGCTTTTTATCAGAATTCAGGAAATTACCGGATGGGAATCAGACCTGCAGTTCAAGCGCTTTTTTATATTTGCGCTGCCTGATATAAGCATCCTTCATGATATCACGGTAGAAATTATAATATCCTCTGTGACGTTCTCTTCTAAGACATTGCATTAATCGCTCCAATAAATTTATAAAGCCGGGATCCTCCATGTAATTATCCCTGCATTCATAATAGACCTCCTCTAACATAAGCCGTTCAACATCGACCCGCTCACCTGCCTGGAGCATCTTTGGCAGCCATTCCTCCATTTTCCTGATGTATTCCTCTGCATGTTCCCTGTCCTGGTTACGGATGAAGGCCAAAGCCTTTTTTTGATTCAGAAGAAAATTATCGTATTGCACCTTGTTAAGATACTGTATCGCACTATCGTATTTTTTCACGGGGATCAAGGTCGCACCTATGTTATAGTAGATTGAGTCCAATTGATTTCTCCAATTCGTGTTCTGCAGAAGATGAATTGCCCTCTTATAATACGGCAGCATTAGATCGGCAACATTCAGGCAGGCATAAGCCGACCCGATCAATTGGTAACAACCGGCCAAATTACAGGTATTGCCTTCTTCCAGAGCCAGCGAGACACATTTATCCGAGTATTCATGAAGCTTGTCGTATTGGCCTTTTATATAGTAAGCTTCCATGAGAGCCAGAAGACTGAAGCTGTTATTCAGGACATAGTAAGCACTCATATAGGATTTTATCGCCATGTCCGCAGTATCAAGCTGCAGGGGAGCAAGAAGATTATAATATGCCAGCTGTTTTTCCGTCATAATATTCCGGCATTGTGAAAGGAATTCTATAGAACCGGTATCTTTCTCAAAGCCTTTTATGAGCAGCCAGTCAATGGCCAGCGGGCTGTAGGACAGAACATGACCGGCAGATAAGAGCTCCTGGTAAACCGGTCTGTCCAGGGAATAACAAAGCTGCTCAAAATATTCGTTTATTTTATCGGTATATTCAGTAACAAAAGCATCGTCACAATGGTATATGATTCCCAGACGCTGAAAAAGCTCCTTCAGAATATGATTATCCGGAGACACCTGATTATTTTCTATCTTGCTGAGATAGGAAGGAACACATATGCCATAGCATACTTCCTTCTGCCCCTTATTCTGCTTCAGGCGTTCCAGCTTTAGGAGAGTACAGCCGAGGTTATTAATTTTGTTCATCAAAGCATCCTTTCTTAATAATCATGATTCACTAATATTTATTCTTACATTATATATCACATAATGACATAAGCCAATAAATTTCCATAAATTACGAAAGTTAGAAAATTACGTTTCCTCCAGTTGTTATTCCTACAATAATTCTGTATAATTAAACTATGTTATAGGATTGATGCACATAGGAGGAATGAAATGAAGAGGATACCTTTTTATATTGTAATGCTGATTGTCAGTACATCAGTTCTTTCCGGTTGTGGTAAAGCAGACAATTATTATAATGAGGGCAGGAAATTGCTGAAGAACGGCAGTTATGACAAAGCAGCGCAGAACTTTGCTTCTGCCATAGCCATTAACCAAAATCAGGCGGATTATTACATAGATTACGGCATGGCCTTAATCAAGCTTGGCCAATATGAGGATGCCCTGTCCCAATTTGATCAGGCATATATGGCAAAAGATCTTTTGATCATACGCGGGAATAATAAGAAGACATTCCGGGGGAAGGGAATCGCATATTATTACATGCAGCAGTATGAAGATGCAGCCCGGCAGTTTCAGCTGGCCCTGGAAATCGGTGAATTATCCGGTCTGGATATGGACATATTGTATTACATGGCGGATTCCTATCAGACCATGGGGATGTATCAGGAGGCGGTTGAAGCCTATACCTCCATTATAAGGATGGACGATAAGAATGCGGCCGCATATGGGAAAAGAGCATTCAGCTATAAGAGCTGGGGCAATTATGAGCAGAGTCTTGCCGATTATGACAGTGCCGTCGCTCTGGAGCCGAAGAACTATGAATATTACCTTGGCAAATACTATCTGATGGCCGAGCAGGGAGATGATGCCGGTGCAGCCGCGGTGCTTGACCAGGCAGAAGCTATCACGGCAAAGACCGATGAAGATCAATATAACCTGGCAAAGGTACATCTGTTCCGGGAGAATTACGAGCAGGCGCTCTCCGAACTGAGCGAGAGCCATGCCAAGGGTTTTCAGGAGGCTAATTATTATATCGGTGAGCTTTACCGGATGAAGAAGGACTATGAAAAGGCAGCTTATTATTATGATATCTATATCAGCAGCGGAGAGGCTGCGGCACCGAATGTGTTCAACCAGATGGCCATCTGCAGGATGAAGCTGGGAGATTATAAGGAGGCCCTGGATTATCTGGAGCAGGGTCTGGCTTATCGGGGAGCCGGAATACTTAAGACTCTCAGGAAGAATGAAATTATCGCTTATGAATATCTGGGCAGATATGAAGATGCGAAAAAGAAGATGGATGCGTATCTGGAGGACTACCCGGAAGATGAAGCTGCAAAAACGGAAGCAGAGTTTATCCTGTCACGAATTCAGGCAGACCCGGTCACTGAAGTTACGGAGTAAATACCGGATAATCCGTGAAAAATACCGTATATCATTTGACAGCTCTTTGATTCGGTCAATTTCCGGTAACTTTGTATTTGACAATCGATATACTATTTTATATACTAACAAATGCTGCGCTGAACGGCCATAGAATGAGTGGTCTGCATTCTACTCATTGCACCCGGACAAAGCGGCGGAATGGAGAAGAATGGCACAGATGTATGAGACAAAGGAGCAGGAAGAACGTTTTGTCCTTGTAGGCGTATCCTCGTCGGAGAACGATGATACGGCACAGTCCCTGGAGGAACTGGAGGAGCTGGCAGCTACGGCGGGAGCAATCACGGTGGGTAAGATCATCCAGAACCGGGAAAACGTTCATCCGGGTACTTATATAGGAAAAGGAAAGATTGAGGAGGTAAGAGCGCTTGCCCTGGAGACAGATGCGACCGGTGTGGTATGCGATGATGAACTGTCGCCGGCACAGCTGAAGAATCTGGAGGATGCCCTGCAGCTGAAGGTACTGGACCGGACCATTATCATCCTGGATATCTTTGCGGACCGTGCTGCTACGAGAGAAGGCAAGATCCAGGTGGAACTGGCGCAGCTTCGTTACCGTTCCACCAGACTGATCGGTATGCGCAACCTCTCCAGACTCGGAGGGGGAATCGGCACCAGAGGTCCCGGTGAGAAGAAGCTGGAGGTTGACCGCCGTCTGATCAGGGAGCGGATCACCCAGCTGAGGCAGGAACTGGAGGATGTGAAGCAGAACAGGGAGACCTCAAGAAGTCTGCGCAGCAAGAATAAAGTTCCGGTGGTGGCGATTGTGGGATATACCAATGCGGGCAAATCCACACTTTTGAATTACCTGACCGATGCGGGAGTCCTGGAAGAAGATAAGCTGTTTGCCACCCTGGATCCGACGACCAGGAATCTGGCGCTGCCAAGCGGGCAGCAGATTCTGTTAACCGATACGGTAGGCTTTATACGCAAGCTCCCCCATCATCTGATTGAGGCATTCCGAAGTACCTTAGAGGAAGCAAAATACGCAGATATCATCCTTCATGTTGTGGACAGCGCGAATCCGGACGCAGACCGCCGGATGCATATCGTATATGATACCTTAAAGCAGCTGGGAATACAGGATAAAGAGATTATTACCGCTTTTAACAAACAGGATAAGCCGGAGGCGGAGAAGCTGATCAAGGACTTCAAAGCGGATCATACGGTAAAGATCTCTGCCAGGACCGGAATGGATGTGAATAAGCTGCTGGAATTAATCGAGAAGATTCTGAATGAGCGAAAGATTTTGGTCGAGAAAGTATTTTCCTATCAGGATGCGGGTAAGATTCAGGTGGTGCGCAGATATGGGCAGCTGCTGGAGGAGGAATACCGGCAGGATGGGATTTTTGTCAAGGCTTATGTGCCGAAGGATATTTATCAGAGCTTATAGAAGCTTGGGGCTGAACAAGCATAAGAATCGTTCGAGCAAAATCTCCGAAAAGCCTGTTCTTCGGTAATTTTTGATAAAAATTTATAGTACATTTTAGCTATTTTTAAATACTAGATATAGTGTGAGTAGAAAAATAGGCACATATATCTAGTATTTTTATATTGACTAGCATAGTATAATTTGGTAGAATGAAAGTAATCCTCATAAGAATATATCGAATGAGTTTTGCGTGGGAAGGGAGACAGTTACATATGATTAATGTTGTAAAAAGAGATGGCCAGGTTACGGAGTTCAATCTTAAAAAAATCAGTGAAGCAATTACAAAAGCCTTCAAAGCAACAGAGAAGTTCTACACAGAAGAGATAATCAATTTATTGGCACTTCGCGTAACTTCCGATTTTCAGAAAAAAATAAAAGATGAGACCATACACGTGGAGGATATCCAGGACAGTGTGGAAGCCGTATTAGAGCAGACCGGGTATACCGATGTAGCAAAAGCTTACATCTTATATCGTAAAAATAGAGAAAAAATCCGTAATATGAAATCCACCATCCTGGATTATAAGGAAATCGTTAACAGTTATGTTAATGAAGAGGACTGGAGAGTAAAGGAAAATTCCACGGTAACGTATTCCGTAGGCGGATTGATTCTGCATAACTCGGGAGCTATAACGGCGAACTACTGGTTATCGGAAGTATATGATGAAGAGGTAGCGAATGCCCACCGCAGCGCGGACATCCATCTCCATGATTTGTCCATGCTGACCGGATATTGTGCAGGCTGGTCCTTAAAGCAGCTGATCAAGGAAGGACTCGGCGGGATTCCCGGTAAGATCACTTCATCCCCGGCAAGCCACCTTTCCACCCTGTGCAACCAGATGGTTAATTTCCTGGGTATTATGCAGAATGAATGGGCAGGCGCCCAGGCCTTCTCCTCCTTTGATACTTATCTTGCACCCTTTGTAAAGATTGACGATCTGTCCTATAAGGAAGTAAAGCAGTGCATACAGTCCTTCGTATACGGTGTGAATACGCCGAGCCGCTGGGGGACTCAGGCTCCGTTCTCCAACATCACCCTGGACTGGACGGTGCCCAACGACCTTGCCGAGCTTAACTGCATCATCGGCGGCAAGGAGGCCGATTTCAAATATAAAGACTGCAAGAAAGAGATGGATATGGTGAATAAAGCCTTCATTGAGATCATGATCGAGGGCGATGCCAACGGAAGAGGCTTCCAGTATCCGATTCCTACTTATTCCATCACCAGGGATTTTGACTGGTCCGATACGGAGAATAACCGTCTGCTGTTTGAAATGACGGCAAAGTACGGAACACCGTATTTCTCCAACTACATCAACAGCGATATGGAACCCAGCGATGTCCGTTCCATGTGCTGCAGGCTCCGCCTTGACCTCAGAGAGCTTCGCAAGAAGACAGGCGGGTTCTTCGGTTCCGGTGAAAGTACGGGCAGCGTTGGTGTTGTTACGATCAATATGCCGCGTATCGCATACTTATCTGCGGATGAGAAGGAATTCTTCACCCGGTTGAACCGGATGATGGATGTCTCGGCACGCTCCTTAAAGGTAAAGAGGGATGTCATCACCAAGCTGCTGGAGGAAGGACTCTATCCTTATACCAAGCGTTATCTCGGCTCCTTTGAGAATCACTTTTCCACCATCGGACTCATCGGCATGAACGAAGTGGGACTTAATGCCAGGTGGCTTGGTAAGGATATGACAGATAAGGATACCAAGGAATTTGCCATAAAGACCTTAAACCATATGAGAGAACGACTCTCGGATTATCAGGAGCTGTACGGCGATCTCTATAACCTGGAAGCATCACCGGCAGAATCCACTACCTACCGTCTTGCAAAGACGGACCGGAAGCGCTGGCCCGACATTAAGACAGCGGGTGGTCCCGGAGATACTCCTTATTATACCAACAGCTCACATTTGCCGGTAGGATATACGGAAGATGTATTCGCAGCTCTTGATATTCAGGATGAGCTTCAGACACTGTATACTTCAGGCACCGTATTCCATGCCTTCCTCGGAGAGAAGCTTCCGGACTGGCAGGCTGCCGCAAAGCTGGTTAAGACGATTGCAAATAACTATAAGCTTCCTTATTATACCATGTCACCCACCTATTCCGTATGCAAGACACACGGATATCTGGCCGGAGAGCAGTTCACCTGCCCTCACTGCAGTGAGAAAGCGGAGGTTTACAGCCGGATTACCGGTTATTACCGTCCGGTTCAGAACTGGAACGACGGTAAAGCACAGGAATATAAGAACCGCAGGATCTATGAAGTGGAGCATTCCAGAAAGATGAATATGGACGGTAGGAAAGGGGCAGTACCGGCGGCAGAAGAGAAATCTGCCCGGATGCTGGACGGTCTCTATCTGTTCACCACCAAGACCTGTCCTAACTGCCATGCAGCGAAGGAATATCTGAAGGGTACCAGCTATGCAATTATAGATGCGGAAGAGAATCCGGAATTAGCAGGAGAATTCAGCATCCTGCAGGCACCTACCCTGGTGGAGATTAAGGAAGGCGGCATCAGGAAATATGTGAATGCCTCCAATATTAAGCGTTATGCAGATGAGCGGCTGCTGTGCGTAAAGTAATTGATGTAATCCGTTCGGTAACCCGGATATTCATGTTCCATTCCCCATGGGGCGTGGATTGATATAAATAAACATTTATATTGCTTGCAAGATAACTGACAAAGATATTCGTACCACCGGGCATACCCCCATATGCTTGGCTGGTACGAATATTCTGTTTTAAAGGATCCGGCGGCTATTTCGGCAAATAATGCATCATTTCGTTTCTTTTTATTGTCATGTCTGGGATTATGAGGTAGAATAATAAACGAAAGATTCGGTGCCGGCTGATCCGAGTTCCGAGCGGATTCCGGGTACATAATGTGAATGATAACAAGACATAATTCATATGTTGAATTTAAGCCTGCGAGCAAGTCGCAGGTATGGACGCTGGTATGAATAGTCCCGTAAAGAACATGAGGGGCATTGGAAGAATAGCAAAAGCGGCTATTCTTCACGGGTCATGACCAAAAGGCATGAGCGTTATGTGAATTATAAAAATCACAATCCACAGGGCATATCTGTGTCTGAATGAATACGAAAGTAAATGCTTTCACATTCCAAATTCGCGGCTGGCGTCAGCACGGAGGATTATTATGAAGCTATATGGCATTTTATTATAGAGACGAGAGGAGAAACCCATGAGTTTAGCAGATAATATATTTATTACAATGTGCCGTGATATATTGGAAAACGGCGTCAGTACGGAGGGTGAAAAGGTAAGGCCCAAATGGGAGGATGGCTCCTATGCGTATACGATTAAAAAGTTCGGTGTGGTTAACCGATATGACTTGTCCAGAGAGTTTCCTGCCTTGACCTTAAGAAAGACTGCCATTAAGACGGCGATTGATGAGTTATTATGGATATGGCAGAAGAAATCAAATAATGTACATGATTTAAACAGCAAAATCTGGGATGCGTGGGCGGATGAGAGCGGTTCCATCGGTAAAGCCTATGGATATCAGTTAAGTGTGAAGCACAGATACAAGGAAGGGGAGATGGATCAGGTCGACCGTGTTATATATGATCTGAAGAATAATCCCTATAGCCGCAGAATAATGACAAATCTCTATGTTTACCAGGATCTTCATGAGATGCACCTGTATCCCTGCGCATACAGCATGACATTTAACGTAACAAAGAATAAGGAGAGCGGCAGGCTGGTATTGAATGCCATACTGAACCAGCGTTCCAATGATATATTGGCTGCGAACAGTATGAACGTATGCCAGTATGCCGTGCTGGTCCATATGCTGGCTCAGGTCTGCGGATATGAGGTAGGTGAGCTGCTGCATGTGATAGCCGACGCACATATCTATGACAGACATATTCCGATTATCAGGGAATTGATTGAGCGCCCTGCCTATGATGCGCCGAAATTCTGGATAAATCCCGAGATTAAGGACTTTTATCAGTTTACGGTGGAGGATTTTGAACTCAGGGATTATCAGCACGGGCCAAAGATCGAGAACATCCCGGTAGCTGTATAAGGAACGGGTTATAGCCATAAAAAATAATTTGTAATTATATATTATGTATACATAATCAATAACCGCAGCAGGATGAACCTTCAACAGGACGAATTTACCGGAAGAGGATGAATTCCGGGTATGAGCGGGAATAAACCTATAAATACAGTATTGCGGGACAGCATTAACATGGAAGGCGGACGTAAGATAAGGAGGAAGAAAGCATATGAATTGTATCGTAGCGGTTGATAAAAATTGGGCAATTGGATATCAGAACAAGCTGCTGGTCAGCATACCGGCAGACATGCGTTTCTTCCGGGATGAGACAATGGGCAAGGTAGTCGTCATGGGTAAGAATACGTTAAAGACTTTTCCCGGAGGACAACCTCTTAAGAACCGGTTGAATATTGTCATTACCACACAACAGGATTTTGCGGTCAAGGATGCTGTCGTAGTACATAGCATAGAGGAGGCAGTGGAAGCTGCATCCGGTTATAAGCCGGAGGATGTCTATATCATCGGAGGAGCAAGCATCTATAAGCAGATGCTGGAATACTGTGATGTTGCCCATGTAACAAAGATTGATTATGCCTATCAGGCGGATACCTATTTCCCAGATCTGGATGAGATGGAGGATTGGGTACTGGCGGAGGAGACGGAAGAGCATACCTATTATGATCTGACTTATACCTTCTGCCGATATGAGAGAAAAAATAAAAAAGTACCGGAAGAATAGATAAAATCAAAGACCTCTAATGAAAAAAGGGTGAATTCATCGAAAAAATACTTGAAAAAATACTTGATAAAAGCTAGTATAAAGATTATACCATATTCACAAGGAAGGATGATAAGATGCTAGACATTAAGATAGAGAAGACGAAGAACCCGAAGGTATTGCCAGGTCCGGATAATCCTTTAAAATTTGGTACTATATTTACGGATCATATGTTCATGATGAACTATGAAACCGGTAAGGGTTGGTTTAATCCGCGGGTAATACCTTATCAGCCGCTGGATCTGGAGCCGTCAGCCATGGTATTCCATTACGGACAGGAGATGTTCGAGGGACTAAAGGCATACAAGGCGGCGGATGGCAGAATCTTATTATTCCGTCCTGACAAGAATATTGAAAGAGCGAACAGAACAAACCGGAGAATCTGCATTCCGGAGATTTTGGAAGAGGATTTTCTGCAGGCAATTAAGGCGGTAGTTAAGCTGGATGAAGCCTGGATCCCCACGAAGGAAGGAACCTCCCTGTATATCAGGCCGTTTATTATTGCAACAGATCCTTTTCTGGGAGTAAGGCCTTCGGACCGTTATCTGTTTATCATCATTCTTTCACCGGTAGGGGCATATTATCCGGAAGGACTTAATCCGGTTAAGATCTGGATTGAGGATGAATATGTCAGAGCGGTGAAGGGCGGTATCGGAGAGGCCAAAACCGGTGCCAATTATGTGGCGTCTCTCAGATCCCAGGTGAAGGCTCATGAGGAAGGATATTCCCAGGTACTATGGCTGGATGGTGTCCATAGAAAGTATATTGAAGAAGTGGGAGCCATGAATATTTTCTTTAAGATCAACGGAACCGTAGTGACTCCGGAGCTGAACGGAAGTATTCTTCCGGGTGTAACCAGGGATTCTGTTTTAACTTTGTGCAAGGAATGGGGATTGCCCACACAGGAACGTAAGATCTCCATCGACGAGATCGGAGAGGCGGTATTGAACGGAACCCTGGAAGAAGTATGGGGAACGGGAACGGCAGCGGTGATCTCTCCGGTAGGACAGCTTCGCCTGGAACAAGACTCCATTCAGATACAGGATGGCGGAATTGGTCCGGTGAGCCAGAGATTATATGACACCATTACAGGAATTCAACTGGGCAAATTAGAAGACACACATAATTGGGTCGCAGAGGTGAAGTAATTCATGCGAAACTATGGAGAATAGATCGCAGGACTTTAAAGGAAACTATAGGTACAAAAATCTTGATGATTCAAGAATATGGAGGTTGTATATGAATCAGCTATATGCGGAAGCTGGGGTTAAGAGAAAAGAAAATGCGAAATCAATGGCACTTCGTGCCTTGATGATCACAGGTGCCGTCATCGGTGTTATTTTGATGCTGGTGGGAGGCTTTGTAGGAATCGCCGGAATTGTCATGATCGTGGCGGTGGTCTTTCTGTTCCCGAGATTGAATGTGGAATATGAATATGTCTTTGTAGACGGTCAGATCGACTTTGACCGGATAGCAGGCAAAGCAAGACGCAAGACACTGTTCCGTATTGATATGGATCAGGTGGAGATCATAGCTCCGGAAAGCTCCCATGCTCTGGATGCCTATTCCCACATCCAGTGTGAAAAAAAGGATTTTTCCTCGGGAGACAGGAATGCCAAGCCTTATATCATCATTTGCAGCAAGGATAGTAAGAAATACCGGATCGCCTTCGAACCGAATGAGAAGATGCTTACCATGATCAAGCAGAAGAGTCCGAGAAAACTGTCACAATATTAGAATTATGAGGATGTACTGTGTGTTCAGTACATCCTTTATATTTAGCATTTTAAAGCGATAAAGCGGTTCTCATGGTATTTGTTATATAAACCGGGTGAAAGAGAAATATTTATACAACGTGGTTGACAATACCCTTTGAATTCGATATACTTTTAAAAATCATTTATAACCTTATATTCAAGAAAGCGAGGAGATTAAGAAAATGGGACAGATTATCGGTGATGGAATTACATTTGATGATGTGCTGCTAATACCTGCTTATTCCGAGGTGATACCGAATCAAGTGGACCTGACAACATACCTGACTAAGACAATTAAGCTGAACATACCCTTAATGAGTGCCGGCATGGACACGGTTACGGAGAACCGCATGGCGATTGCCATGGCCAGACAGGGAGGGATCGGCGTTATCCATAAAAATATGTCAATTGAGGAACAGGCGGATGAGGTTGATAAAGTAAAGCGTTCAGAGAATGGCGTTATCACCGATCCGTTTTATCTGTCTCCGGAGCATACTCTGCAGGATGCCAATGAATTAATGGCGAAGTATAGAATCTCCGGCGTTCCCATTGTTATCAACGGGAAGAAGCTGGTTGGCATCATTACCAACCGTGATCTTAAATTTGAGACTGATTTCTCCAAGAAAATCAAAGAATCTATGACTTCGGAGGGCCTTGTCACAGCAAAGGAAGGCATCACACTGGAAGAAGCGAAGAAGATCCTGGCATCCGCCAGAAAAGAAAAGCTTCCCATAGTGGATGATGAGGGCAATCTGAAGGGTCTTATTACAATCAAGGATATCGAAAAGCAAATTAAATATCCGTTATCCGCCAAGGATTCACAGGGGCGTCTGGTGTGCGCGGCGGCAGTAGGAATTACCAGCAATATTATGGAACGCGTAGATGCACTTGTGAAGGCAAAGGTGGATGCCATCGTTGTGGATACCGCTCACGGACATTCCGCCAACGTACTTCATACTGTCAGACTCGTGCGTGATGCATATCCGGAGGTCCAGATCATCGCAGGTAATGTGGCCACCGGTGAGGCTGCCCATGACTTGATCAAGGCAGGAGTTAATGCGGTGAAAGTGGGCATCGGACCCGGTTCCATCTGTACCACCCGTGTGGTTGCAGGTATCGGTGTTCCCCAGATATCCGCAATCATGAATTCTTATGAAGTCGCCAGGCAATATGATATCCCGGTTATCGGTGACGGCGGCATCAAGTATTCCGGAGATATTACAAAAGCTCTGGCAGCCGGTGCCAATGTGTGTATGATGGGCAGTATATTCGCAGGCTGTGACGAAAGCCCCGGAACCTTCGAGTTATTCCAGGGCAGAAAATACAAGGTCTACCGTGGAATGGGCTCCATCGCGGCCATGGAGCAGGGCAGCAGGGACCGTTACTTCCAGTCGGATGCCAAGAAGCTGGTGCCGGAGGGCGTGGAAGGCCGTGTGGCGTATAAGGGAACCGTGGAGGATACGGTATTCCAGTTAATCGGAGGTTTGCGTTCCGGTATGGGATACTGCGGAGCAAAGGATATTAAGAGCCTGCAGGAGAACGGCAGATTCATGAAGATATCCGCAGCCTCCCTGAAGGAGAGCCATCCTCATGATATCCACATCACCAAGGAAGCGCCGAATTACAGTGTGGAAGAGTAAGGATAGAAGAGTAAGGTTAGAGAATAAGCTTATAGAAGAACAAGTACAGAGAATAAGTATAAAGAATCAATATAAAAGAATAAGATGAAAAGAATTGATATAAAAGAATTAATATAAAAGAATGAGTTATCCAACGCACAGTGCCCAGAATAAGGGGTACAACAACATCGAGTGTCCATAACTAAGGATCTATTTAGTAAGGGTGTCTGAAAGGCAGGCCTCCACTAAATAATGTGTCCACGGCTATGGGTACATTATAAGAATAAGTTTAAAAGAATTGATATAAAAGAAACAATATAAAATAATAAATTATAGAAATCATAGAATAAAAATGGGGGTTGAGTTTATGATGGGGAAAAAGCTTGGAGAAGGAAATACCGCAGAGGTATATCTGTGGAAGGATAATAATATCCTTAAATTGTTTCGGGATAATTTCCCGAAGGATGAAGCGGAGCGTGAGTTTCGTATTAATAAGGCAGTGGAAAAACTCGGACTGCCAATTCCTGAAGCAGGAGAGATAATCGAGCTTAACGGCAGAAAGGGGATCACCTATGAGAGGATATCGGGCATGTCAATGCTCGATTTCATTGCCAAGAAGCCCATGTCCGTAAGAAAATACGGATATCAGTTAGCCGGCATGCATTATAAGATCCATCAATGTAAAGTGCCCGGGCTTCCCTGCTATAAAGAAAACCTGGAACGAAAGATACGAAAAACCGGATTTCTCACAGAGGAGCAAAAAGATGCCGTGCTTAAGGTTTTGAAAGAATTACCTGAGGGTGACACGCTGTGTCATGGAGATTTTCATCCGGGGAATATCATGATTGACAATGACCGGCTGGTAATTCTGGATTGGCTGACTGCTGCGGCCGGATGTCCGGCAGCAGATGCTGCCAGAACTTTAATGTTAATTAAGGATGCCGCCGTACCGGGTAATATTCCCGGCTTCATACGGATACTGATCAATCTGGGACGCCGCAGGCTGGCTGATGCATATCTGAACTATTATCGGGAGCTTTCCGGCATAACGGAGGATGAGATTAACCAATGGAGGCTTCCTATGATAGCGGCACGCCTTACCGAATGGATTCCGGATATTGAGAAGGACCGTTATCTTAAGGAAATACGGAAAATCCTGCAGCAGGAAAGAAAATAGTACTGCTGAACCATATCGTTATGGCGTCTCCAGGGTCCAGGTGCATTCACTCAGCTTATAGACAAGGTTTATTTCCTGTTTCATATTATTGAGGGTTATAGAGCAGCAGAACAGGATACTGTCGGTTTTATTGCGGGTATAATGGACGGCATCGATCTTAAAGGTCTGATACCCGCATTCGGCATCGTAATATTTAAAATAAATCGGTTTGAAGCGCCCGTCCGATGCAAAATTGGCGATGACTGAAACGGGATGGCCGCCGGAAGGGAACGGATTGCGCTTATATGAAAAGGAATTATTAAAAATCATGAAGGTCACCTCTAACCGGTATTATTCTCAAACAGCCTGATATATATTTACGGGAGAATGCCCGATCTTAACTGCATAATAAATCGGCTGCCCCAGCATGTTCTTATATAAGATACTGTGCCCGGTAGCCGGCTATGTCTGTATTGTATATAATTTTATAATAAAATCACACGGTAAAATTATGTGATTTGTATGATTTGTATTGCAAGATTTATATTTGTTTACGGTTATGAACTGAAAATTATTTATATAAACTGATATAAAAAAATGGGGGGTATAGTGATGAGCCGGCGTAAATTAGTGTTGTATATTGCTTCAAGCTTAGATGGATATATTGCTACGGATGAACATAACCTGGATTGGCTATTTGCGGTCGAAGGCGAGGGAGATAACGGTTATGCAGCGTTTTATGAATCAGTAGATACTGTTCTAATCGGAAGAATAACTTATGATTGGATTATTGAGCATGAAAAAGGTGATTTTCCATACAAAGGCAAGAAATGCTATGTTTTTTCCAGAACTAAGAAGGATGATGACGAACATGTAAAATTTATCTGCGAAGATATCGTTCAATTCTCAAAAGACTTAAAAAATAAAAATGGTAAAAGCATCTGGCTTGTTGGCGGAGGAAACTTGCTTAACACTTTTATCAAAGAAAAGTTAATAGATGAACTTATTGTCACTATTACCCCAGTTTTACTTGGTAAAGGGATTCCTCTATTCAGAAACAATAGTTTTCAAACGCCCTTATCATTAAAAGGTATCAAACGTTTTAATCAATTCGTGGAACTTCATTACGAAGTTGTAAGATAATAAGAATAATACAAAGTTATTTTACACACAATCTTTTACAAAAGTGAGCTTAAATAAATTACAATAGAGCAGGGCATAATTAGCTCTGCTCTATATAGCTTTCCGTAAGAGGAGCTGTTTTCGCATCCTTCCTATACGATAGCTTGATATAAATTTTACTATAGATTCAGCCGTATTTCTTTCCCGATCCGGGTATATTGCCTGTATTTTACTCCGACAGCATCCAGCATGCGCTTTGCGGCAATTACAGAATCAGTCTCAGAGTATTTATTATCCATGTATATGATTTCCCGGATGCCCTT
The DNA here is from genome assembly GCA_023424995.1 of Bacillota bacterium. Taxonomy (GTDB): domain Bacteria; phylum Bacillota; class Clostridia; order Lachnospirales; family Lachnospiraceae; genus Mobilitalea. The sequence goes on from JAFADH010000178.1 coordinate 23,503, forward strand.
CTGGATAATGGCCTTGGTGCATTCATTGCAGGGAAAGAGAGTGGTATAGATCTTAGCGCCTTTCATGTAAATTCCCGTATAGTTCAGGATCGCGTTGAACTCGGCATGGCAAACGTAGTAATATTTTGTATCCAGGTTCCCGCCTTCACGCTCCCAGGGGAATTCGTCATCGGAGCAGCCGATCGGCATTCCGTTATACCCGACGGAAAGGATTTTATTGTCTTCACTTACGATGCATGCACCTACGCTGGTACTGGGATCCTTGCTGCGCTCTGTGGAGAGGAGTGCGATTCCCATAAAATATTCATCCCATTTTAAGTAATCCTGCTTCTTCATACGTGTTTCCTTTCTAAATTCATATTGTATCATCAAATCAACTGAGACCAACGGAAACTGAGTACCGTTAATACTGGCCGCTTATGAAGGTTTCCGTATTAACGGATTGTTTTAATGGCTTTATAACGGAAGGCTTAGTATTCACTGCCTGCAACCTGAACCTTAATGATGTTCGTGGTTCCTGAGGTGCCAAGGGGGACTCCGGCAGTCAGGACCGCCAATTCGCCATCCTCCAGATATCCTGCCTTCTCCACCGCCTGTATGACGTGATCAAATAATTCGAAGGTGTCATGCTCCACAGCAACCAGCATAGGCGTTACACCCCAGGACATATTCAATTGCCTGCATACCACCGGATCCGTGGTACAGCCCATAATCTGGCATTCCGGACGGTAACGGGAGATCATTCTTGCGGTTCTGCCGGAGGTGGTTACCGTAATTATCATCTTTGCGTTCAATTCATGTGCCGTGGTCACTGTTGCACGGGAGATAGCGTCGGTGATATCAGGATGTTCACAGGAATCACTGATACGAAAGCGCTTTTTATAGTCGATATCCGCTTCCGCGCGCATTGCGATCCTGACCATAGTCTTTAAGGATTCCACGGGATACAAGCCCGCAGCCGTCTCTCCGGAAAGCATGATGGCACTGGTTCCATCGTAGATGGCATTGGCGACATCCGTAGTCTCAGCTCTGGTAGGTCTCGGATTCTTGATCATGGAATCCAGCATCTGCGTTGCTGTGATAACCTGTTTTCCGGCATTGTATACCTTCTTGATGATCATCTTCTGGAGTACGGGAACTTCCTCGTAAGGAATCTCCACACCCATATCTCCCCTGGCAATCATAATACCATCCGATGCTTCGATGATCTCATCGATATGGTCCACGCCATGGCTGTTCTCGATCTTGGCTATGATCTTGGTCTGGGAGTTATGCTTATTCAGCATCTTGCGGATTTCCTTCACATCATCGGCAGTACGTACGAAAGAAGCCGCGATGAAATCAAATTTCTGCTGGATGCCGAACAGAATATCCTCCCTGTCCTTATCACTGATGAAGGGCATGGACAGGTGAACTCCGGGAACATTGACCCCTTTTTTATTGGAAATAATGCCGCTGTTTTTGACGGTGCATATAATGTCCGTATCCGTCATTTCCTTCACGGTCATCTCAACCAGACCGTCATCGATTAATACGGTATTGCCGACTTCAATATCATAAATCAGGTTGGGATAGCTGATGGATACCTGGGATTCATCCCCTTCGATATTCCTTGTAGTCAATGTAAAGGTCTGCCCTTCCTTCAGCTGCACCTTCTGATTATCCTTAAAGGTACAGATGCGGATCTCGGGACCCTTGGTATCAAGAAGGGTAGCAATAGGAATCCCAAGCTCATTCCTGAGCTTGTCTATCTTCTTCATTCTCTTAAGATGCTCTGCATGATCGGAATGGGAAAAGTTAAAACGGGCTACATCCATTCCGGAGAGGACCAGTTCTCTTAATACTTTATCATCATCCGTGGATGGCCCAAGGGTGCAGATAATTTTCGTTTTTCTCATGTCTTACCTCCATTATGCCGCTATGCGGTTTTGTTGTTTGGCGTATCTATAATCTTAAGCCTTTGTTCCTGCGGTATTTTATACCGGAGCGGTTCTTCTTCCGGATATAGATGCCGATGAAGGAGGCGCTGAACAGCAGAACAATTGCAATAATAAGAATCGCACTATGCATGAAAAACTCCTCCGGCAAAATCATAATTACCGGATCCGTGACCGGATCAAAGATCCAATAGTCGTTTCGAAAGCATATCTTATGGAATATTAAAAATGCACGGTCAAAGTCAATGGCGATGTAAAGTCCCAATAACAGGGGAAGAACGATTGCGGTGACGGCAGATACCGGAAGATAACTGTAATCCCGGTTCCTTGCCTTGTATATAACGATAGCCGCACCGATTGCAAGTGTGACCGCCCCGAGGATATAAAAGCTGACAAAGATATTCTTGACCTCCGCAAAATGCTGCAAGCCAAATTGCGATGCCTCCAAGGTCGGAAACTGCAGGGGGCCGGTGAAAAACGGGGAGCTGTAATCGATAAGAGCATTGTAATTGGCGAGGATATCGGCCCGGTCGATACCGGAGACAGCCTCTATGTTCAGGTAATCGATATCCATATAATAAAGCGGTCTGAAATTAATTGTAAATACCACTGCAATAGAGATAAAAAGCAGGGTGAAGAGGATACCGATCAATATATCACTGAATTTAAAATGTCGCATAATGCTACCAGGCCTTTCTAAATGTGCGATACTACCCCACGTTAAAGTACAAACGAATTATAGTATAGTTTTCATGGGAATGCAATATTAACTATGATACAAATAATTGAATTTTAAATTCTGCGGTTCTATGGAAGTTGTATAATTATAAATAATTCATTCCGCATTTGCAAAAAATATGCCTTATAAAATTTCATTTACATAATATATGAAAATTAACTTACATTTTACATGAATATGATTACAGATATAACATTTCATCTCTACAATAATGATTGTGTATTGTAATACTGATTGATACGGCGGATACGGACTATGAAGGACAGCAGTGTAGCCGTACATAAGGCGGAAGCATTACTTACTGAACAATTATTAAAAAGCGGAGGTATTATGTTATGTCGTTAGGGCAAAGAAATGTCATGTCACAGGCACAGAAAATGATGGTATTCGTATTGACCATGTCCATCTATGGGATCGCAACTTTATTTACCGAGCTGATTCCCAAGTTCCAGGTAGGAATTATTGAATTTTCCGTTGAGTATTTCTATTTTATTCCTTTAACCCTGGGTATGTTATTGGACCCGCTCTCCGCCGCACTGGGAGCTGCCACGGGAGAGCTGGTATTCAGTGAAATTATGCTGGGGCAGTTCGGAGGACTGGGGGAGCTGGAGAAATTCATCACAGTTACCATCGGAGTATACATAGCAGGAAGGATGGTCAAGAATCCGGCAAACCGCATTCTGGTGGGGATTGCCGCCATGACCGGCACCGCGGTGCAGCTGGCTATGGGAACCGTCGTGGACATTCTTAAGGTACAATTTGCAGTGGAAGAATTCGAAGCGGTTGCAGGTCTGCCGGAGAGCGTCTTCTTTACGGAGGGCTTTGCTTTCTTCAATGATCTGCTGTTCTCCGGAATCCTGTTCTGCCTGCTTCCGACCCTGTATCTTGTTCCCAGGCTCTATGGCAAGATCGAACCGCTGATGGGCATTCGTCCCAGGGATAAAGCGGGCTTTCCGGGCGGAGAAAGTCCTTTGACTGTCAAAGGGGTGGTCTTTTGCCTGATCGGCTTTGCAGCTGCCATCGGTTCCGAGTTCCTGGCGGAATCCGGCCTCGGACTGGTGGATTGGGAAGCGGACTGGGCGGAAAGCACACCCACCTATATCATAGGCGCTATCGCGGCAGCCATCATACTGTTTGTAGT
>JAFADH010000194.1 GCA_023424995.1 Bacillota bacterium
TATAAAGTTTTTATACCCTAATCATATTTTTTAACCTCATAGATCCTGATCCATCTGGGGTGCAATACCTCCACATTCCTTAACTGTGTTTTGGAATCAACGGCATTGCTGTTGTAGGTAACCAGTAATTCCCCTTCCGGTGAGATATGGGGATGTGCCTTCGCATTATAGTTATATACATTACCGGATGCTTCATTTAAAATATTATCTTCGCAATAATAAAGAGGTACAGGATCGTCAAACGGACCCACGGGGGAATCCCCGATACAATATTCCAGCTCCTTTGACATGACATCTTTTGTATAGACCAGCATGTACCTGCCTTTATACCTTCCCGAAGTCATGGGTGTTACACTGAGCTCACAGGATATATGCCCCCTGCTTATAACTGCTTCCGGTTTTAATGCGTCTGTTATCTTGTCTCCCCACTGTTCTCCGTCCCAATAGCTCCATTTGTCAAAATCCGGATACTCCTCCCGCTTTACCCTGGAAACTACCAGGGTCTTAACACCTTTGGACCATTCCTGAGCCCAGCCGTACACATACACATAACCGTCCGGATCGGGAGCTTTTGCCTGAACGGTATTATCCAGGATACCTGCTCCGAACAGGATGATTTGTTTATCATCCCGATAATATAACGGCACATCCGATTGCTTTGTGAAATTTTCCAGATCAGGTTTGCTGTCCGTAATCGGTATCGTCAATAAATCTGCCTGGGTGGGATTCCACTGATGATCCGGTATAAAGGAAATGATATGGACTTTGTCATCAATGGCTATCCCATCCTCCAACCAGCACTTATATTCAAAGATATTACCGCCTACGGTATTGTCCAGTATCCGGGTATACCGGTCCGAATACGGTTCTTTCCCATTAAGGAGGGCAACCGTGTGGTTCTTAAATCCAAAAGGTCCCATACCCTTTGTCAGTATGTTAGCACTTCCGATATAGGTATCACTGAAAATAAACATGGTTTTTGAGGTATCCGCAGCACTGCCGACGGAATCAACTCCGTTTAAAGGAATAGAAAAAATACCGTCCGCACCGAGCCATCCCACATAATTACTCATTAAGCCCGTCCATTCACGTGCGGGCTCGGAGGCGATTCCTTCCCCCGCATAGAATCTGACTTCACTTAATCCGTATCGTATTTCATTCTCATTATAAAAACCCCAATTTCCCTGATTCACTCCGCCTTCAGGAATTATTTTAATATATCGTGCACGGATACCGCCAAAGTCTACGACGGAATGATCTCCTGCAAGGTTCGTCGCCTTCTGACCATCAAGTCCTCCGGCTTTTTCCAACCGGTACGGATAACCCTCTCCCTTTAATTCCGTCCAATCGGTTTTATTAACGGAATATAAGATCCTAACATTCTTTAAGCCCGCATCCTCATGACCTTCCCGGTTATAATTCCATACTTCCATTTTTTTAACAGGATATGTTCCGTCCAGGTCAAACATAATCCAGTTGCCGCTTCCGGGATTATGCTCTGTCAGCCACATGGTTTCAGGCTTATTATCATGCTGATCAGCGGACTTGTTTATGCCGGACATCCCATAGCCGTTCACCGTATTTACCGGAGAGCCTTCCTCCGTATGGCTTCCGGCGGTGGCAGAAGAGACCAGCGGTTTTCCGTACACTGCTTTATTTTTATATCGGTAAAACCTGACTTCACTTAATCCGAACCTGTTCTCACCTTCCGTATAGCTGCCCCAGTTTCCCTGATTCACCCTGATGTCCGGAACGATTTTCACATATTTGGCACAGATCCCTTCAAAATCAATGGGAGTATTTTTACCGTCATTTAAATTCGTCGGTCCAAGCTCCTTCGAGCCATCCGCTTTTGTTAATACGTAGGGATATCCTTTCCCCTTCAGTTCATGAAAGCTTTCGCCGTCTGCGGAATAGTAAATCTTTATGTTCCGCAGCCCGGGATTCTGATTCTCTTTTTCGTTATAATTCCAGACAACTGCTTTACCCACCGGCTCAACCTGTTCGAACTCAAACAGTATCGCATTCTTATCCCCCGGATTAACTCCGGAGAGCCACATGCCTCTGCCCTTTTTATTGTCATGGGTCTGAAACGGTCCTTCCAGGCCTGACATGCCATATCCATCCGCAGCATTGTTTGCTGTGGTGACGGAATCCTCATCATCTCCCTCACAGACGGCGGTCACTGCAATTTGAGCTCCGTACACCGCCTCCCCGTCCGCTGTACTCACCCCCGCGCACCCTGTAAATAAGAAAAAGCATGCCAATACTATCGGTATCCGGCTCGTTCTCTTCTTGATAAGCATATCATGTTCCCCTTCCTTCATATAAACCCGCATAAGTGAAGCTTGTCTCTAAAGCTCTCTGTAAAATGCTGCTCCAACCCACAAGAATGCTAATTACGGGATATTACAAATGACCCTGGGGGAATATGCACAGGGCCATTTGTAATATCGCCGGAAGCTCCGCCGGATATAAGAATTATCCTCTCACAGTAAGACTGTCGTGCGGCTGTCCCGTAATCGCATATTAGTACATCGTTCTCTAAATACCTATGCATACTAGTAGGTATATACTTCCAGTTCATATATTCTTGCTATCTGGTTATCCGCTTGCGTTGCTTTTGTAATATAAAGCCTGATATACCTTGCGGTAAACGGATTTACCGTTCGGTCGGTAGTGCCCGCCGTATTTCCTGTGATTATATCGATATCCATCCAGCAGACTCCGTCCAGACTTGCCTGAAGCTTAAAGTCACTGGTATTATATGCCGCACTCTCACCTGCAGCACCGGCATGCTTTACAATCCAGCGGTTCAGGCGGTAATAATCTCCCAGATCGACGGACAGCCATTTATCTCCGTAATCATAGACACTGCACCACTTATCATTATCCCAGTTACCGGCCTTCCCGTCCACCGCCTTCGGGGCACTGCTATCCGATAGTCCGATAGCATGTGCTGTTTTATTCCGGGCTGCATTGGTTCCGGCTCCTATAGACGCCGCAGGAGCATCCGAGGGCTGCGCGGTATACACCTCCAGCTCATATATCCTGGAAATCTGGCTGTCACTCTGTGTTGCATTAGTGATGTAGAGTCTGACATACTTTGCGGTAAACGGGCTGACCGTCCGGTCGGTTAAGCTGGCTGTATTTCCTGAGACAGTATCAGCATCGAACCAGGTAATACCGTCAAGGCTTCTCTGCAGCTTGAAATCACGGGTATTATAAGCTGCATCTTCTCCGGCATAACCGGCATGCTTAACTACCCAGCGGTCCAAACTGTAATAATCTCCAAGATCGACAGATAACCATTTATCCCCGCTGTCATAGACACTGCACCACTTATCATTATCCCAATTGCCGGCCTTGCCGTCTACCGCCCTGGGTGCACTGCTGTCTGAAAGTCCGATGGCGTGTGCTGTTTTATTAAGAGCCACATTGATTCCGCCCGGCACTCGTGCAATCGGCAGAGCAGGCGCAGGTAATTCCGTTGTAGGAAGAGAGGAATCCGCGGTATACAGTTCAAGCTCATAGATCCTGCTATAACCGTCAGAACCCGCATTTGTAATATACAGCCGGACATACCTCACCTCATAGATGCCGCTCAGCGTCCGGTCCGTCATATTGGCTGTGTTCCCTGTGACAGTATCTACATCCACCCAGGTAAATCCGTCTCTGCTCATCTGCAATTTATAATCCCGGGTATTGTATGCCGGATTCTCCGATGCATAACCCGCATGCCTGACTACCCACCGGTTCACGTGATATGTCCGTCCAAGATCCAGGGACAGCCACTTATCCCCCGAATCGAGGCTGCACCATTTGTCATTATCCCAATTGCTTGCATTTCCATCCACTGCTCTGGGAGCCTGGGATTTGGAACCGCTGGCATCGGCCATCTTATTAAGCGCCACATTGGTACCTGCCGGGGGTTCCGGCAGAGGCGCAACGCTCTGGGGATCCACCGCCCTGCCGAAGACGGTAAATTCATTGACTCTGCATTTGCCGTCCGAGCCCGGCTGTGTCCCGTTTGTAATATACAGCCGGACATATCTTGCATTTAACGGAGTAAAGCTCCTTTTTACAATGGATGCCGTATTACCGGCCACCGTATCCGCATCTGTCCAGGTCTGACGGTCGGTACTAACCTGTACCTTGAAATCCCTGGTATTATAGCTTGCGGATAAGCCGCCCAGTCCGGCATTATCCAGACGGTATCGCTCAACACAATACACCTCTCCGAGATCGTATTCCAGCCACTGGGTACCTGTCCCTTCCGATACCCATGCATTATACTGTCCGATACCGGTATCACATGCCTTCCTGGGATTCTCTGCCGCAATACCGCTTGAACAGGAAGCTGCGGCAGCTACGGATACATTGGCCAGTGCCGGCTGAGCAGCAAGCTGGTTTAAATCCAGCTCAACAAACCTCGGCCGATAGGTATTATTATCCGTAATCAGATTAAGTCCGCGGTTGACATTATAGCTCACCAGAAGCTTTCCCGGATCGGACAGGTGGGGATGTGCTTTTGCATTATAGCTGATGGTATCGTCAATGGTCAGAATATCCGGTTCCGGAATCGTATAAAACGGTATACCCTCTTCAAAGGGTCCGTAGGGTGTATTGGAGACAGCATATTCAAGGGTATGGGAGCATACGAATTTCTCATACACCAGCATATATTTGCCGCTGTATATTCCGGTGGTAATCGGTGTGACGCTTAATTCGGTGGAAATATTCCCCTTTATCTCCGCTAAACTGCTGTCTGCGCTCACAATACCCGTTTTCCAGACGAAACCGGTCCAGAAGGTCCATGCTGAGGTATTAGTGTAATCCTGTTTTACCGTTCTTGCCACTACCAGCTTTTTATAGCCTCCCGGATTCATCCGGTAGCCATATATGTAGACATATCCGTCGTTCCCCGTATTGTCAAGGACTCCGATGCCCATGACAATAGAATATCCGTTGCGTTTGTAATATAAGTTATCCTGGTTACCGGTCATGGTATATCCTGCCCAATCGGCAGTCCCGCCGGAAATCGGTACAGTCAGCATCCGGACACCCTTAGCATCCAGTCCGCTGACCTCCATTGCCAGATAATATACATTGCTTCCGATTACAATTCCGTCATTGATCCAGAAGGTCCCCGGTTCCTGCAGCAGATTGGAATAGGACTGCTTACTTCCTCCGGCTCCCCATAGGAATTCAATTTTTGACGGGTCCGGTGTTCTGCCTGTTAAAATTGCAGAGGTGTTATTCACCATGCTTGCACTGATGATCTGGTCCGTGGAAGTATTCACCTGTCCTAAAAAAGTATCCTGAAATGTTAAAATCGTCTTTGTCGTACCGGTCGCTGAAGCCAATGCATCATTTCCGTCCAGCGCAACGGAAAAGATTCCGTCCGCAGCAAACCAGTCGGAATAACGTTTGAATAGATTATTCCAATCCGTTCGTTCCGTAACCTTAAGCGGTAACCGGACTCCTGATGCTTCCGCTTTTCCTGCAGGTATGCAGGCAAGCAGCACTGCCAGGAATAAGGATATCCCAAGCAGCTTGTAACCATTACTCTTTTTCATAATAATCCCCCTTTATTCCATTATAATAACCGTTTCTATAAAGCCGTTCTTATTCCGGAACAGTTCCCCATTTCGCCATGCAGTCCGATACCCATAACGTTCTGCAATACACGGCTTTTCATACCATCTCATAAATAATTTCGATCTATTTCTGATCGCCCTCGTAATATACCCACCGTTTGCTTGTCTTAAATATGCACATGGATAATACCAGAGTTATGACTAACAATACCCAGGCCAAGGATGATGCATATCCCATGTTATATTCCTTAAAGGCTTTGTTGTACAGATGTAATGCATAAAAATAGGTGGAATAAGCCGGACCTCCGTCCGTCATAATAAATGCCTGGCTGAATACCTGTAATCCCCCGATGACACCTGTTATAAGATTAAAAAATATTGTCGGTGAAATCATAGGTAACGTAATCTTAAAAAATTGCTTTAAGCTGCCCGCACCATCGATGGAAGCGGATTCATACAAGGACTGCGGTACATCCTGCAAAGCCGCCAAATAAATCAACATACCGCCGCCTACCGTCCAAAGACTCATGAGAATTAAAGAAGGCTTGGACCATGCAGGATTTGATAACCATCCCGGACCTTTAATTCCTATCTGAGATAACAAAGTATTAACCATTCCAAAATTAGGCTCTAATAACCACATCCATAGTAGCGCAACAGCAACTGACGACACTACTGTGGGAAGATAGAATATGGTACGAAAGAACCTCATTCCCTTCACCTTTTGGTTTAGCAGAACAGCGATCAATACGCTTGCAGCGATACCCAGCGGCACACTAATCATCGCATAATAGGTTGTATTCCATAATGATTTATGGAATAGCCGATCCTTGGTGAACATAAAAATATAATTATATAAGCCCACCCATTTGGGGGCCTTCATCAAATTATAACTGGTAAAGCCGTAATATAAAGAAGAACATATGGGAAATAAAGTAAAGATAAAGAAACCCAACAACCATGGTGAGGCAAATAAATATCCCAATATCCCTTCTTTGGTTTGCATTCGTAATCCGGAGGTTCTTTTCTGTTTGCGAATCACTGACATGTCAAGGACTCCTTTTCAAAATCATACATCTAAGCTGGCGAGGCGTGCATTAACACGCCTCGCAGTATCATCCGACAGCTCTTACTTAGTTCTGTGCATTATAATCTTCAATCTGTAATTCAACCGCTGATTGTCCAGCTTCCAATGCTTCCTGAGGTGTCTTAAGCGCTTGCTGAGCCGCCTGTATTTCAGGCCAGAAAGCTCCCCACCATGCTCTGGCTGCAGGGATAAATTTCTCAAATTTCGCATGAGAAAGCTCTTCAATAATAATCTCCCAATTGGGATCAGCCAGGAGCTCTTCACTGGTTTCCATCGCTACCTGGTTACCCACCGGCCATTTATTCTGATTTACCCAATATTGCTGCGCTTCAATACCTGTCATATAGGAGATGAATTTCCAGGCCGCCTGCGCTTTCACTTCATTATCATGATCAAATATCTCCAGGTTGAATCCCGTACCGACTGTTCCGCGGACTCCGCCTGCTGCAGGCAGCGGAATAGTACAAATACCAAAATCAATATCACTTTCCAACAATTTCTTATAAAAGTCGTCAACATTTATTTCCATTGCTACATAGCCGGCAAGGAAGGGATCAATACCGGTAGAGCTTGTTGTCGTGGTGAACGCCGAAGCCGCTTCTACACCATATTTGTTGGACATATCCACAAACCATTGCAATGTCTCAAGCTGCTTTGCCGTATTTATGGTCGGGGTGTCGTTCTCATCAAAGAATGTGCCGCCATTCTGATACAGGTAATCCTTATAAGCAACATTGCCCATGGAAGGATGGAAGCCCATGACTTGAATTTCACCGTTCTCTCCAATCTTAGTCAGCTTATCTGCGTATTCCGCAAGCTCCTCCAGTGTCTTCGGCGGCTGCTCAGGATCTAAACCCGCATCACGGAACATCTGCTTATTATATACTAAGATTCGATTACCCCAGGCAAAGGGTAAGCCATACACGCTGCCTTCATAAGTAACATACTCCTGCGCCGCCTTAAAAAACTGTCCCATATCAAAGCCATCCGCAGCAATATATTGATCCAGATTAACCAGAACACCTGCCTCTGCACGGAATGCGTTGTCCTCAAGTGCGTTAAAACCGACATCCGGACCGGTTCCCGCCGGAATAGCCGTATCCATTTTGGACAGATAATCAAAGAAGCTGATTCCCAAATCTTCCACATAAACCTCATCCTGTGATTCGTTAAAATCCTTGATCAGCTTATCATGTACCGGTTTAAATGCATCTCCCTCCGGAAAGATATGCCAATAGGTAATCGTCACCTTCTCCTTTGGAGCTTTCGTAGCGTTTGTATCTTCTGTTTTTGTGCCGCCATCTCCCTTTGTACCCTCATTTTCTTTATTGCAGGCGGTCATAGATAAGATCATCGCCGCAACCAGCAATAAGGGCATGATTTTTTTACAAAATCTTTTTAACATAATTGTTCCTCCTCTTGTTTGGATTGTTATTTATTTATTTTTCAGTCGGTGACTGAATAAATACATGGATAGTAATCAGCCCTTTATCCCGGTTAATGTGATACCCTTCACAAAATAATTCTGGAAGGAAAAGAACAGAACAAGGCTGGGTATGGTCGTCGTAATCGATGCCGCCATCAGGAGATTCCATTGAATTCCCGAATATCCCTTAAAGGCGCGAAGGCCTAAGGCTATGGTATATTTATTAGGATCCGTCAGATAAATCAACGGCCCGAAAAAATCATTCCAGGAACCCATAAAGGAGAAGATGGCGATGGTTGCCAGGGCCGGCTTGCATAGCGGCATCAGAATTCTGGAAAAAATCCCGATCTCCGAACATCCGTCAATTCTCGCCGCTTCCGGCAATTCATTGGGCAGCGTTTTAAAGAATTGCCTCAGCAGGAATATATTGAATGCACCTCCTCCTAAGAACGAACCGATAACCAGCGGTAAATATGTATTTAACCATTTAAAGTTTTTAAAGAGGATGAACAGAGGTATCTGCGTAACCTGGGAAGGCAGCATCATAGTCGCCAGCATAACCACAAACCAGATATCCCTTCCCTTCCAGCGAAGTCTGGCAAATGCGTATGCCACCAAAGATGCCGTAATTACCGTTCCGATCATGTTCAAGCCCGTTATTATCAGTGTGTTTACAGCATATCTTCCAAACGGAATTATCGTCATAGCTTTAACGTAATTTTCAAAACGGAACTTTGTAAATATGAAATCAGGACGAAGCATTTCGGTATTATTCTTTAAGGACGTCATAATCATCCATATAAAAGGAAAAAGAAATGCGATACTGAATAAAATTAAAAGCAAATAAGAAATAAAAATTACAAAGACTTTCTTTCTTTTACTTTTCACATTGTTACCTCCATAAACGTATACTTTATATACTTATAAAACATATATAAATATTAACATACTAATGCTTATTTGTCAATCATATATAATTAGATAATATATATAATCTCTATATTATACAATTTCTACTAATGCAAGAATGTTTTTTTATTTGTATTCGTTTTTTTATATTATATTAATGTATACTTTTATTATAACAAAACACATTGATATGTTTTTATAATAATATAAATCCAACCCGGTTAACAGGAATTGCCCTTATGTTCATCAGCAGTTTAGGAAAGACAGCTGATCGAGGATAGATAAGCAGTGAGGATAAAAGCACTTTTTCCCGGATACATAATAATAACAGACCCGGTCCATAGCCTTTTTTAAGATTTGGTTGTGTTAATTCGATTCTGTCATACGGCTATAGACCATGTCTGTTTTATGAAATTAATTTACAGTATTAGTTATTAATGCACTTTAACAAATCCCGCTTTGACTACCCCCGAATTAGGATCGCCGAAGGTTGCATTGTTAAAGGTTATATTTCCGGTTTTACTGCTCAAATAATTGAATTTTCCATTTGAACCATAAGCCACATCACAGGTACCGCTAAGTGCAAATGTGCCGTTTTCAGCAGCACACCAGGTGTAGCCCGCCGGACCGCTGATCCGGTAATAACCCTTTTTCGCCACATTGGGTGCCGGATCCCCGCCAAAAGCAGTATTGTTAAAGGTTATCGTACCGGTTTGATTGTACAGAAAATAATAACTTCCATTTGCACCGTAAGCTACATCATACGTACCGGGTAATGTATAGGTCTCGTTTTCATTTGCACATTGGGTGTATCCCGTAATGCCGCTCAGCTTGAAAAAACCTGCCTTCGGTGTAAAGAGAGCCGGATCTCCGCCAAAAGTAGTATTATCGAAGGTAATATTGCCGGTTTTACCCAAAAGATATCGATAATTTCCGTTAGCGCCATAGGCCACATCACAGGTGCCCGGTAATGCATAGGTACCGTCTTCATCCGCACAGTAAGCATAACCTTCCGGTCCCGCCGGCGCCGCAACGTTGGTTACTATTCTTTGAAAGACATGGGAACCGGAGCCCACATTATCAAATACGATAAAATCTCCTTCTTCTATTCCGGTTTGATCTGTTCCGTCAACCTTTACAACATTGCCTGCGGTATTGTATTTCCGTACATATACCTTAGCTTTCGTATTTGCCGGTATATTAATATTAACGGTATATAAGGATGCCGTCTTTGTTACATCGACTTGTACTTGTCCCCTTATTGTAGGCAAAATCAAGTTAGCATTTGTTAAATCCCCGATCTGAGGTTTTATCTGCATTTTGGCAAATGCCGGTTCAATTGGCCGGACACCCATCAGATATCTGGGAATCAGATTAGCCGGAGCCGCTCCCCAGGCATGATTCCAGTCGCCTCCGTTATTTTTTGCCGGAAAGAATTCCGTTGTAATGGTAGAGCCTGCAGTAATCATACTCATCCAATTTTCATCATCTGTCATGAATTTAAGTGCTTTATTATCCAAATTCAATTCATACATTCCTTCCAGTACATATTGCGCGCCATATTGATGCGCAATCAAGGATGGGAACGAATCCAAAAATGCTCTGACACTTCCTTTATAATTTTCCGGTATGATGCCAAATGCCGCAGAATACGCATTGCCGTACGGAGTTCCCGGTGTTGGCGACGCTCCGGTACTGTCAATATATAACCCCTGCCCGGAATTATAAAAGGTATTTTGGTAAGCAGTACTTGCATTGACAGCCTCGTTGTGATATGCAGCCGCTTCACTGCTTTTCCCTAAAACAGCTGCAAATTTCTCCAACAGCTTTAAATCTTTGTAGTAAAACGCATTTGATACCGCCACATAATCTCCGGTTTTATCATAATCATAACTACCCATCCAATCCACCAGAGGCTCACCAATTGCTGACTTCGGCAAAAGATTGGCAGCATCTTTCTTATCTGCATGGGCACTGGTTTTAAGAGCCTCATAATATACCGCCAGATTATCTTTGTTCCCCGTATACATATATTCCGCATCTGCCATCAGCAGCATCTGCGGCGTCCAATCGGAAGGCCAGGTCGGATGAGCCATTAAATATTGAATACTATAATGCCCTAATGAATATTCACGATCCGTACAATAATCACTTAATTGATTAAGATACGCATCCGCCTCGTAAGGGGTATGTTCACGAACCCCATCCACATATACCCCGCACCAGCTTGTTGGTTTCATGCTGTATTTACACAATTCCCAGATTTGATTCAATCTGGTATTATTAGAACTGAAGCTGGCTGCCGTTTCACTGGAAGGATAAAAATGACTCACCTGTCTGATCATGGAGGAATTTACAGTACCCGAATATCCGTTGATTTCAACGTATCGAAAGGGATACTTGTAATAATCACCGACGGTATAGCTCTGCGTACCGGCAGCAAGAGTAATATTCTCTTCCCAATGGCTTATATTGGATTCAATATAAATATTCCCCACCGGATTCATGTTAATTGCGTTTTGCCCGGACAGTTTTTGCTCGCCCGTCCTGATATTTATTACCTCACCGCCATTTGCACTTGTTAAGGTCAGCTTAAGATCGGCAAATGCATCCCTTCCAAAATCAATGAAATAATTACCGTTTCCTTTATTAATGATATTTACAGGGGCTATTTCTTCCGTAGTAATCGGATAACGATCCGGTGTCTCCATCGGTTCTCCGGTTGAGGGATATCTGTAATAGCCTTCTTTTGCGGCAAAGGCAACGGGATCTCCTCCAAAAGCAGCGCTGTTAAAGGTGATCGTACCGCTAACACCATATAGATAGTAATATCTTCCGTTTGCTCCATAGGCCACATCCGAGGTACCGGGTAAAGTAAAGCTCCCTCCATTCTCCGCACACTTTATGAATTGAGTACCGGGCTCAACCGTATTGAATTGCTGATGGGCCGAATATGGGCTTACATTATTGTCCTTGTCCCAGGTTCTTACCTTCCAATAATAAGTACTGCCATTCGAAAGAGAAGCTCCATTGTATTCAACACAGGATGATTCAGAAGAAGCTACACGCCCACTGTCCCACAGGTTTCCGTTATTTGCATTTAAGTTAACAAGACTGGAAGCCACAAGAATTTGATAAGCTGTCTGGATTTCATTTTGATCCGCGTCATTTACAATCCAGGAAAACTCCGGTGTCAGATCAGTGATTGCAGTCAAGTCCGGATTCGCAAGTAATTCTGTCATAAGACCGGTGGGAGCATTTGGTGAAGCTGCCGATACGCTGACCGGCGAGTCGGCCGATATACTGACGGCCGCCACCGAAACAGCTAAAATAGATGCCAATAATTTTTTCCTCATAAAATACATTCTCCTTTTAACGTTTTCTCAAAGTTACTTATCCTTTCTCTTCATTAATAACGCTATTCCTTCCGCATATACCAGCCTCCTCCCAATGATCAATTTTGGATCAGCATTTAAGATGTATGTAAAAATTCATGCCCTTTAATGTTCCGCAAAATTGTTTCGATTTCAAACAGCTCTAGTTTAAGCTGCTTTAGTTTCGATACATAACACAAAAGATTCATACTGATTACTATTAACTCAAAACACCATTATTCAGAAATCATTCGGTTTAATTCATATTTAAATATACTTTATTATATGTATATAATATTATATATGAATCCTTATGCTTAACGTATCCATTGCTTATGAAAAGCCCATATAGTAAAAGCTATCCAAACATTATTTCACGAACGGATAGCTTGATTTTATATTACAGAATTACCTTGAAGGTCTTTACCTCAAACGGTTTTATCATTATCGAAAGCTTATTCATGTTCTGCGCAAACAACACTTCCTCCCGCTCAATCATATTGCATTCATATATCATACCGGAGGCCTGAACCAAATCAAGCTCAATCGCTGCACTTCTTCCTTTCTTTTCTGAAATTCTAAGAATGTAGCCTTTGCCGTCTTCCGATTTTTTCAACGCTTCGAGAATAACGTTATCCGAATTAACCGACATGAAGCTCTTACCTGATACATCCTTATCCGCAGGAACAAAAGGAACAACATAAAGCGGTTGATTCAATTGCAGCCCTCTCATCAGAGTTTCGGAACGCTTCCAATTCTCCTTATGCGGATATATGGAATAGGTAAAATAATGCTCTCCTAAATCAGATTCCGGATCAGGGTTCATGGGTCCTTTTAACAGGGTAATCATCATGGCATTACCATTAACCTCATGCCCATATTTACAATCATTCAGCAAACTTACACCGTAATCATCATCGGATAAGTCTATAAAATTATGGGCAGATGCCTCGAATTTCGCCTTATCCACTTTATTATAACGGCAATTGGAACGTTCTATTGTTGCATAAGCAATATCACTGGTATAATTCTTCGCATAAATATCCACATTAAATTCTACTTTTAATAATTTTCTGCGTTCTATCCAGTTAATATAGGTATCAAAGTCAATTCGATCAATTTCATGATACAGCACAATTCTCTGTCTTAATTCCGAGGATAGAATTTTCTTTGATATCTCAATTTCAACACAAACATCACCCTCTTTGACACCGACAATTTTACCGCCCGTAATATCTATTTCCTGATCCACATAGGTAGCAACAATATCCCAGGCCTCGTATTTTCCGGGACGGTCCTCATATAATCTGAATTTATTGGCAAGCTGACTCGGTCTGATGACTTCTCTTTGGTTAACCTTGTCATAGATGGATGTAATCTCTGCATATTCATTAAATTCAATCCTATACCTCTTGGATTCAATTCCATTTGCTATGGTAAGTTCTTTTCCCCTGTCAGCTCTGCTTCCTTCTACAGCATAATAGACATCATATCCCACAGCCGGCACCTGATCAGCCACAAAGACAGTTCCTTCTTTACCGTCAAGACAGGTTACAACCTGACTCTTTTGCACAACTCCGGCTTTATTCTTCACTACCGCATCCCGGTCAAGCATAACAATTGAAGTTGACGGCCGTGCAATAGGATTGAATACCGCCAATGCATTACCCTCTCCCACCTTTGTACTTGCATTATGTAACAGCGCTTCTATTATTTCCTTCTTTGTCTCAGTACCAATCGTCACTATCTCATCATAGATTCTCACCAAGTCATAATACACACTATTAATATGAGATCCCGGCAAGCTGTCATGGAATTGATTTGTCAACAGCTTCAGCCACCCCTCCTTCATCTTAGCCGCGGGATATTGATAACCGTATAGCTGCTCTGCAACCGCCCCAAAAATCTCCACCTCCCGGTATAGATTTTCTGAATAGCGATTCAATTTTTTCAAGATCGCCTTGGTAGTGTATACTCCTCTATGCGCTTCCAGATACAGCTCATCCTTGTAGACCGGAAGCTCTGTGGCATTTTTCATCATTCTTGCCAGAGAAGCCTCCACCATAGACACCTGTGTGCCCGGTAATCCCGGAAACGCTTTATATCGTTTTACATATTCCAGCATCTCGGTATCAACACCGCCGCCGCCGTCACCCCAGCCATAGCAGTACAGACTCTCTTTTACATTATATTTATCTGTATACCGATCCCAGCACGCCTTAAGACTATCCGCTTCCATCGTTCCGATAAAATGAGTCGGAGGCACAACACCAAATACCCTGCTGCCATCCGGACCCTCCCACCAAAAGGTATTATACGGCCAGGGATTTGTATCATTCCAGATATTCATTTTATGAGTCACAAAATACTCTAAACCCGATTTTTTCAGTATCTGCGGCATCGCATAACTATTACCGAACACATCGGGAAGCCAGCAGGTTTTCGGTGTCACGCCAAAATGCTCTTCATAATACAGGGTTCCATGAAGTATCTGTCTTACAAAGGATTCACCGGAAATCAAGTTACAATCCGGTTCGCACCACATAGCACCGATTGCCTCCCAACGCCCTTCCTTTATCCTGTCCTTGATTTGCTCAAAAAGAACAGGGAAATTTTTTCTGATTTCCTCGTACATCACCGGCTGGCTCTGGGAAAAGATAAATTCAGGATACTGTTCCATCAAACGCAGCATAGTGGCATGTGTTCTTCCTGCTTTTCGGACAAATTCCGCATAATCCCACAAAAACACTAAATCTAAATGAGAATTACCGATCAAGCTCAACATTCCGCTTTGACGATAATTTGAGTTATCATATATTTTTTCTCTTAAAATCTTCCGGCCTGATCTTAAATTACTTTTAAAAACTTCCGCATCCTCTTCTTCCACATTAATAAAAGCCAAAGCTTCTTTTAAGATCCCTTTTATTTCATTCAGTAATGCAGCATCGGCCTGCATATACAGCGCATTAAAAACAGATTTATAATCCCAGAAGATTTCTTCCAGCTCTCTGTCAAGAACAGCGATACAGGAGCATTCAAACTTCTTTATTTCCGGTTCACCGGCATGCCACATATAATAGGATTCCACATCAATATAATACTCTTCACCCCCCTGGGCACACTCGGTCAAAACTACGATATTACGGAAGGGATCCAATCCCTGGTAAGGCGTTCCATTGATGGTAACCAGGGAATCTCCGCCGAGATAAAGCTGCAAAACCACCTTCTCACCCTTCATATCCTCCGGAATCACAACCTTATTCCGAAAGAAAGCACTCAGCCCTTCTCCGCCCCAAGTGTCACCTACATCAATGGTCCGCCATTCCTGATCAATAAATTCATATTCACCAACATTTTTATAATAGCATTCCTTGATCTTCCAGGAATCTATCGGCTGTATTACCGGATAAATGCATTCTTTTAACTCCTGAAGCTTTAGCTTGGTCAATTCCTCAAAGGTAAATATCCCTCTTTTCTTACCTTTAATATCTTCTCTCCATCTGCCCAGGGTTTCTTCTATTCCTTCTGTAGATACAACTTGTTTTTTAATCATCGCCGGCTCCTCTAATTTGTAATTATATCAATGTAATAATTTCTGAAGTTTTGGCATATGTGTTATCTTCTCCGGATAACCGCCCATGCAGATCTGTCTTTTCACCGTTAAAGCCAGGTATATCCCGGGTATAGATCAATCTCTTATCCGTTTTACTGTGGTTAAATGCGCGAACAACTATTGTTTCTTTTTCTTTAAACATTGTAACAACCTCTAACGACGGATCCTCAAAGCAAATTACACTCGAGTTCATTATCTCCGGTTTTGCAGTTATCGATTGCACGATGAACGGCTCATTATTTCTTTCATTATAAAAAGGAAGACATCCATCCTCATAGTCTCCTTTATGTATCACAAGCGAATATCCTATCTGTGTTCTACCTTTAAGCGGCTGATATCCCCACCAAAAGCCGGCATGATATCCAAAAGCCTGTGTAAGAGAGAATTGATTATCCACCAGAGAATATCCGTTGACATGATCGCAGAGAATGCCAATACCGTAATTTTTTTCCGCATCATAAAAATCTATATACTGATGTATCATACTATTTTTTATCTCATCCCAGCCTCCAAACCTGGTATCATAAATTTCACTCTTATAATTCTCAAAGGGAGCATGCTTTGTAATCGTGAATTCCTCCATCGGCAAAGGAATACCAATACTCATTTTATAATCCTCTCTGCAGCTGGAACGTTTAGTTCCATGAAATTCCTCACCTTTTTTCGGTTTTCCGGGATATCCGATATCGGTTTCCTCCTGAAACATTACAGAGCTGGTAAAATCCATCTTCTTATCCCCTTCTCTGATTTCGGCTATGGTTTCAAAATGAATCCCGTGAAACTCTCCATTAAACTTAATTTTGGCATATATCGGACCATTAACTAAAATCTCATGTTTCACAACACATGCATCGTTTGATACAAAAGCATCTTCATTAACCATAAAGCCTTTCAGTATACCAATTGCGCCTTGCTTCGCAACAAAATCCCTTTGAAGCTCCTTATCAAACAGCTTAACAATTGAGCCTCCTCTCGTCACATCAAACACCACCGATAACAGAGAGGTTTCCACCGCAATCGTATTCTGCATCGTGATCTTTGCAATATTGACAGCACGGCTCGGACGGCTCCTTAATAACTTTACGCAATATGTGCTGTATCCTATCCCTTCAACGCTTGCCGTAAAACAAAGATTGGCAGCGGCAATACTTTCATCTTGGTATTTTCTGATCGCTTTCCATTGCGATGAACATTTTTGACCGTCACTGTCATACACTTCAAGATCAAAACAGCCTTTTGGAAGAGTTATAACACTCTCTGCCTGATCCGTTCTCTTTGTACCCAAGGTATTATAAACTCTAATATAACGTTCAGAGCAGACCTTATCTTCATCCTCTGCTTTTACCTGCAGATAATCAAAAACATTATGTTCAACCTCCGTCAGCAGCAGCTGTCCTTTGGCGGTAAGGTAATCCGCACGGAAAGCCCAGGTCTTTAAAGGACTGCCGGATGTAGTTGCACAGATAAATCCATCATGATGCTGCGATAAAAGCAGCACATCCCATGCTTCTTTCAGTTTGTCCCTGGAAATCTGCAGTTCCATGCCATGGATTTCAGCTAAGGTTAACAGTTTTTCTATTTGTAAGGTACGGTTTTCCAGCGCCCTAACCTTTCTGCACATCTGCTGAAGAGTGATATTTCCCCAGGGCAGCGTACAAAGCACCGATTCCTGCGAGAATTTAATCCTCCCCTCAAGATCGTCCCGGAACCGCTCAAAATATTCCCTCCAGGTGACATATTCTACCGGAATACCGCTAATCAGAGGACGGGCGCTCCATCCCAAATCCTGCAGGCACATTCCGACCGGATGCTTGATCCCGTTCTCCGCACATTTATCTGCAAAATCCCGAATACAGGAATATTCATAGCCCGAAGCCTCCGTAGCACTGCAGCTCACCAGCTCCTCACATTCATAACGCACAACAGCAGGTATACCGGAGCCATCCGCAGAAGTCAGATAAACCATCCCGCCTTTCATCTTATCCATATAACCGCCCCAGGCAGTGGGATTTTTTAGACTGATCCGCTGATATCCAAGCTTTTTGCAGATTTGCGGTAAGGCCGATGTAAAGCAGGGTTCCTGTACCGCATAGGTATCCACCACTGCATCTTTAAAATGTTTCTTTAATAACTCAACTCCGCGAACCAATTGCCTGATATTACTCTCCCCATTGACTGCCCAGCAGAAGGGCTGCCCATAGCTTCCGCCGATAAACTCCACCCTATAAGAGGTTGCATCCTCCGAAACAAACTTTTGCAGTCTTTTATAGACTTCATAATCATGTATTCTTAAATAATCCCAGCTCTCCGGCTCTATTTCTAAGCTTATTTTCCATTTCGGATGACTTTCCAGGGCATCTAATATATCTTCCCAGGATCCCACCGGCATATGTCCCTCTATGCCGCCGTGGTACCCATCAACAAAATACAATTTTTCGGACATAGGCACGCTCCAATCTATAAAAATTTTGTAATTTGAATACTTTTGACTATCATGACTTGCCAGACGGTATTCAATCAATTATTGCTACTCACAAGGGCAGCAATATCATCTTAAGCCGCTTTATTTCTTCTAACGTTAACGCATGAGATAAACCGTCTTTCAATAACCTTATGTTTTATTCCATTGCTGTCACAACTTCACATGTTAATAATATCATACTCTTTATAATTATTAAAACATATTTTATTATTAATATAACATATATATTATCACATAATATATAACTCGTCAATATATGCTGCTTTGTAATTTGAATTAATACTCCAATGCATTTTACTGATTATTTCCCTTTTTTTAATATCTATATTATTATTAATAATTATAAGCAAAGCTCAGATATTCTCAGCTTCCGAAGTTGAAACATATTTAATTCATTGAAACAGAAATATTAAATTACTACGGCTCCCTGGAATTGTATATCATCATTTTATTATTTATATCTGTTAGTATATGTACAAACAATGCACATTATATTGACTTTATCCTCCTATTAACATATACTTTTATTATTAGTTAAATTAAAACAGAAAGGACATATTCTTATAATGAATTTTAATTTTTTATCCATGAGTCTGCGTCACGGACTTTTTCACAATGAAGGAGATGGCATCTCCTGTTTTCTTCCCGGAAGCGCAATCAGTGTACGTTTTCAAGGAAGAGATCTCACAGTCGAAATAGAGGATTTAAGTAATAACGGAAAAAGCTGGCTCAACATCTGCATCGACAAGCTTCCCATTCGAGTTATAAGAATTGATCCCGAAAAAAGATATTACCTCCTTGCAGACGATCTTGAGGATACCATACACACCGTGACACTGCAAAAACGCACTGAGGCCGGATTCGGAAGTTTAAAGTTTGTTAACCTGACTTCAGAAAACGGTCATTTTATAGAACCCCCATCCCCTCGCCCGCATCAAATTCTATTTATCGGCGATTCCATTACCTGCGGTTACGGAAACGAGGCACAGATTCCTTCCGACTGCGATGCTTCCCGCGAGAACAACGCACTGGCTTACAGTTCTCTGACAGGTAAATTATTGAATGCCGAAACCTTAATTGCAGGTGCCTCGGGAACAGGCTGCTATCAGAACTATGGCGGTACAAAGGACGGACGTATGTCAGATTATTTTATGGATACCATATGCCCCGACCTGGATCAAAAATCGATTGACCGCTTTCACCCGGAAGTAATTGTGATCAACCTGGGAACTAACGATTGGTCCGTTCCAATCGATCCTTCCGATTACATTCAACAATATCGCAAACTAGTTGATTTCATTCGCAACCGTTACCCTTTAGCCGAACTGTTTTGCGTAATCGGCCCTATGTCACTCGGACCGAGTCCGTATTTAGAAACTCTGGTAAAAACCATTAACGAGGAAGGTGATTCTCATATTCATTTTATGGAATTTCCTCTTATTAATCGATTGGAAGAGGGAATAGGCGGCGATGGTCATCCTTCCGTTAAAAAGCATCACCGGATGGCAGTCCAACTGGCAGAAAAAATCTGTCAGGTGTGTAAAAACTACACACTTTCGCCTATTGCCTAAGCTTCCTTATTAAAATGTCAATGTTCTGCTCTTACCCAAAGATTGAAAAAACGGATTTTATGCAAATTGTACCTGTCAGAATACAAATAAAAAGCCCATAGCAGGGCTTTTCATCTGCAAGACCCATATTACAGCTGTAATAAAACATATTAATTGTATAAAGCAGCAATATAATATATTAATCTTGACTTTTATTATTATTAATGTATTCTTTATAAGTAAGATAACATGTTGTGAATAGTTATTAATCGTTATATAATACATATATTCTTAATTCAATAAATAAGGGAGGTATATACTTTGGAAAGTGAACTTAAATATGAAATCATCCGGCAATCGATCATAAATCAAATACAGTCAGGCGAACTCTCTCCCGGAGATAAATTATCCAATGAAGAAGACTATATGAAAAAATTCGGTGTCAGCGGAATAACGGTGCGAAAAGCCATGACAGAATTAGCCAGAGAAGGTTATATCGTAAGAATAAAAAGAAAAGGTTCTTTTGTAAATCAACCGAAAGCAGCCGAAAAGTCAAGTCACTTAATCGCCCTGATCCTATCTGCCGAGGATTACCATGACATCTCCTACATGAAAATCATAAAAGGTGCACAGCGTATGGCTGCAGAATACAATTACTCTCTGATCGTCGAATGGAGTAACGAAAATCTGGCTGTAGAGCAAGCTTCTATTCTTAAAATGCTGGATCGTAACGTTGACGGTTTTTTGATTTATCCCTTTGATCCTGTGAAAAGCATAGAAAATTATAGAATCATTGATCAGCGGAGCATCCCTTATGTATTAATCGACCGTTATAACCTGGAATACCCCAGTTATTTTTCCGGCTGCAATAATTATGACGGAGCTATATTAGCAACAAAAGAATTACTGCGTCTTAAGCATACGAAAATCAAATTTGCCAGTTACCACTTTTTTCTTAACTCCGAGCAGGAACGCTTTGACGGGTACTGCAGTGCTATGAGGCAGTCGGCTCTTTCTGTGACAGATGATAATTTATTAAGCAACATAAATTACGATGAGCTTGCAGACAGCATTCGCCGGCATGACATCACAGCTTTAATGTGTTGTAATGATAAGCTTGCCATAAAGATTATGAAGCAGCTTTTAGAACGTAATATTCGAATTCCCCAGGATGTTTCTATCATGGGCTTTGATGATTGGGATAATCCATATGATTTGCCCATCCGGTTATCAACGGTCAGACAGCCCTTTGAAGAGATAGGCAGCAATGCCGCCAATCTGCTGATCGATGCGATACAAGGCAAGGTTCAAGGCGGGAGTACCAAAATATTATCCAGTGTTTCATTAGTAATCCGCGATTCAACTTGTGTAAACCCTTATTCGCAATGACTGGGATTGGGAATCTCCTATAAAGTAAAAAAGAGACTAAGTCTATAGGTCTTAAAAGCCGGTCCAAAGACTTAGCCTCTTGATTTCTCATAGGATATTAAATACAGGAAGCTGCTGTAATATTCGTTTATCCATGTCGTTATCCATATCCGATATATCACCAATATCCAATGCGAGTCTTAATGCCGCCACATCTCCGGCACTGCCTTCCGTCGTCACACGGGACCTGCTTCGGGGCTTGATCGCTTCACGCTGCTCAATTCCAGTGCCGCCGAACTGAGCAACCGCACCGGTCAAACATTCTCCCTGTCTCCTTGATTTCGCCGGTTTTAGGGCACCCATCTCGTCCATACCTCATTAGCCCTACAATATATTTACACGGCCTGGAGACATAGTATCCTTATCATTTGATAATATGTGTCGTACCCGGTCTGCGTGCCGGCGGCGCTGACGCTTTGCCTATATATCCGATTGCAGCTGCAGAGCAGATCGTGTGTTCCTTGGGGATACCCAGCCCGGAGAGGAATTCCCGTATACCGGGGTCATTGCGCAGCCAATGCAGCTGATTCAGATAACAGCTGCCCAATCCCAGGGACTGGGCGGCAAGGAAGATATTCTCCAGGCCAAGCGCACAGTCGGCCATGGCATTCTCATAGTTTGGCTTGTTGGAAGCAATAATGACGGTGGGTGCATGGTAGTAGAAATTATAACTCTCCCTCTGCGCAGAAGCTCTTGCCCCGAGCTTGCCGGGATAATCATCGTCCGGCGTCCAATGCTGAAAGCCTTCCCGTACCAGTTCATTGAGTTTCAAAAGAATTTCTTTATTCTGGATAGCGGTGAACAACCAGCTCTGGTTGTTTCCTCCGCTGGGCGCCCAGACGGCAGCCTCCAGCAGTGTTTCGAGCTGCTCCTCTTCAATTTGCCGCTCAGTAAAATTACGGGTGCTCCGACGTGAATGAATAATGTCAAGGATCTCATTCCTAATCATGGCATTTCCTCCTGTCCCGCACCCGGAATTGCTCCTGTATGCGTGTTTTTTCCGGCGATTGTTTTTTACACCGGAGTTGTTAGATTGTTGGGAAGCCCCTTTGGATCTCCGCCCGTCAATCCGCCCTCATGCGCCTCGATCCCATTAAAATACCTAAGGATTATTATATTCCAATTTGATCCGGCTGTACAGAGGTCACGGAAAATCTCCTCCGGCATCAGCTTGATTCTGCCGCAGCTGTTGCCGCGAAGGCTTGCCGCTCGACTTACTTATCACCTGCCGCTTACCCGGGTGCTGCATCACCAGCGGTAACCCCGGCAAGGTATTTCCATTGGATGAATGCTTCTTAACATAAAGTAAACAGCTCCCCGGACAAAATTCAAGCCACCCGGCTTCAAAACCTCGCTGCCGGGTGGCTCTTCCTCCCGGTTACCCGGGATACCATATTATTGTTTGGAAGCTAAAAACTCATCCATCTGACGCTGCACCTCAGCGATATATTCATCGATACCTGCGTTCTTAAGTGCCTGCAGAGCCTTCGGGTATTCTGTGTCATAATCGATAAAGCCGTAAAGAATCGGGTTCATCTGCTTACCTGCCACCTCTTTGATCGCAGCTTCGATTTCCTTTACATTCTCATTATTAAAGCGGAAGCCGAGCATCTCGGACACAATCGCATTATCATCCCAGCTTGTATACATATCGATATAAGCCTGATCTACCTCGGGAGTAAATAACTGATAGTTTTTATTGCGGAACATCCATTCATAGAAGAATTCATCGGGAATCAGCTTATTAATTCTTCCGTCGGCAATTTCATAGTCAGTACCTTCCACACCATATATCGCAAATAAATAATTAGCCTGGGAAGCATAGATCCAGTTGATAAACTGCATCGCTCCCTCCGGATTAGGGGCGGTTTGGGGAATACACAGCACCTCTCCGCCGGTGGCAGTGATATAACGGGGTTCCTCCGCTTTTAATGTATAGGACTTCAGTTTTGCATCCGGTGCATTGATCCTTACCTCATCGATGATTTCATTTTCTTTTCCCAGGGAGCCTTCCACCCAAAGGTATAGGCCGGTCATCATACGGGAATCCTTTTCATTGTACTTGATTGTCAATTCGTCGGAATACAGACTGTCCGTATACATTTTACGGTTAAACTGCGCTACCTGCTTGAACGCCTCAGTCTCATAATAATCATAGACCTTATTGGTAGTTTCTCCATATACCGCCGTATCTTCATTTGCACACCAGGTAAGCTGTTCCTCGGCAAAATATCTGGTCAGGGGTTTAAAGATCGGATCCGCCGGCCCCTTCATCTCCGGGAACTGTTCCTTTGCCTTCTGTGCAAAGTCTGCCAGGTCCCGGGCGGTTTTTATTTCAGTCATGCCGCAGGCCTCCAGAATATCCTGGCGTACACAAATCTGCTGATACATTCCGGAGGAGGGTGAATAGGCGGACGGAATCCCATAGATCTCCCCGCCTATGCTGGCTCCGTCCAGCCGCTCCCTGGGCAGTACCTTAAGCATATCCTGACAATACCGGTCAACCAGATCATTTAAAACAGAAGCCTGCTTCTTGTTCACGATAGTAGAAAGATTCGGCAGGCCATCCCAGTATAAATCAATTGGTTCCTGTGCCGCCAGCATAATATCCTTCTGCTCCCAGTATTGGTCCCAGGGAACGAATACCATTTCCACCTTCAGACCGAGGTCCGTTTTTATCCGTTCAGCAAATTCATTCTTCATAAAACCCGACATACGGTCGCTCTCTTCCCCCGGATAGAGTATGGTTATGGTGCCATTATCCTTATTCGCTTCATCTCCTGCGTCCGCACCGGCTCCGCCGGATGCTGCATCTTTCTGGCCTGTACCGCTTTCTCTGCTCCCCCTGCCGCACCCGCCAAGCAAACCGATCACCATAGTTACGGCAATCATAATTGTAAGTAGCCTTCTCATAAATACTTCCTCCTTTAATATTTATAGTAAGCCTTATATTACGGCTTATTATCCTGTTCCCAAGCTCATTATTCCTTGATCGCTCCGGTCATAATGCCCTGAACAAAATACTTTTGCACCAGCGGATAAAGGAATAGGACCGGTCCGATCGTAATGATCGTAA
Organism: Bacillota bacterium; assembly: GCA_023424995.1. Lineage (GTDB taxonomy): Bacteria > Bacillota > Clostridia > Lachnospirales > Lachnospiraceae > Mobilitalea. The sequence continues at coordinate 24,546 of JAFADH010000194.1, forward strand.
CCGCCATTTTAACCGTCTCAGCCGGTAATGATATATTCGCTGCCGCCCCGGAAGGAACTCTTCCCGAGCTGATTGCATTTACGTTGGATAAAATGGAATACAGGTAATACTGCAGCGGAAATTTATTCTTATCATTGATAAAAATCAACGCATACCACCAGTTGTTCCAATACTGCAGAGCGTACATCAGTCCAACCGTCAAAATGGCTGTTTTACTGAGAGGAACGGCTATTCTCAAGTAAATTCGAAAGCAACCTGCTCCGTCAATCTTAGCCGCCTCATAGAGAGAGGGTGAGATGCCGGAAAAATAGGTACGCATTAAAAACATGTTCCAAACACTGAAAATCGAAGGTAATATCAATGCCAGAATATTATTTTTTAAACCATAATAATTAACGCACACAACATACCAGGGGATTAGACCTGCGGAAAATACAATGGTAAAGTTACAGAGAAAAGCGATAATATTCCGATATTTCAGCGTCTTTATGGAAATAGCAAACGCTATCATGCTGGTAATCAGCATTGCCCCAAGAGTACCGGCCACCGTAATAAAAATTGTCACTCCGTAGGAGCGCAGAATTTTTTCACCGCTATTGATAAAGATATACCGGTATGTATTAAAGGTAAAAGCCTGAGGAATAACGGAATATCCGTTTTTTACGATCTCCTGCTCCGCCGACAGGGAAACACTCAGCGTCAACAGCAAAGGATAGAGGCAGATGATACCGAATAAGGCAAGGAAGGCATAGGCAAATGCAGTAACCATCCGGTCACTCCAGGTCTTACTTTTTCTCATTAGAACAAGCCCTCCCCTTCATTGTATTTTTTTGCAATTTGATTGGCGACGGTGACTAAAATCAGACCCATAAGGGATTGGAATAAGCCGATGGCAGTGGAATAAGAGAAGCCCAGGGTTCTCATAGTCTGGTATACATAGGTATCAATAACGGTAACCGCATCGCTCAGCACCGGGTTGTTCCCGACAATACCATAGATCATTCCAAAGTCGCCGTAAAAAATCCGTCCGATACTCATTAATGTCAATACAACAGCTGCCGGCTTCAGCATCGGAAGCGTCAAAAAGATGATTCTCTGAAATTTATTGGCGCCGTCCACCTCGGCTGCTTCAAACAAAGAACCGTCAAAGCCTGCCATGGCCGCCATATAAACGATGGAGCTGTATCCGCTCCACTTCCACATGTTTGCAAAAATTATGATGCCCTTCCAATACTTTGGTTCGGCATACCATTTGACCGGCTCCAGCCCCAGATCCCGAAGCATGTTATTAACCACACCCACATCCGTGGAAAAAAAGCCGTATATGATGGCGCCGACAACTACCCAGGATAAAAAGTAGGGGAAGAACATAAAGCTTTGCGTCAATTTTTTGAAAACCCTGCTCCGGATCTCATTAAAAAAGATTGCAATACTGATGGGAACAAGCAATCCCAGAATGATCCCGAAGAAGTTAATAAAAAGAGTATTATAGGTTACCCGCCAGCCCATACTGCTCTTGGAAAAAAAGTACTTGAAATTATCAAGGCCGACAAAGGGGCTTCCGAAGATGCCGTCCACCACATTAAAATCCGTAAATGCCATCCATGTACCGGTAAAAGGGATATAGCAGAACATGATCAGAACGATCAATGCGGGCAGGCACATAAGGTAGAGGCCTCTGTTCCGCTTCATTTCCTTAAAAAATTCTTTCCTCCGGTTCATTTCAGCAGTATGTACATTATTCTGCTTTTTCTTTGATTTCATATCTTCTCACCACTCTTTTCCATATTAAGAGTTACGCAATTGCTTCTTTAACTCATCCACATCAATTACCGTACCGGTCAGTCTGGATTGTTCCGCCGCATAGGCCATCATATGGCTTTCGACGGATTGCTCGATGGAGGATCTGCTGTTTTTTTCCCCGGATTGCAGGATCCGAAGAAAATCCTTCATGAGTCCGACATCTCCTCCGCCGTGACCGCTTTGAGGAATTGCCGTACTAATTACTCTTTGTTCATACCGCTCCACCGCATTCGAAGTAAATTTCGTAACCTCGATCCGGTTTAAGCTGTCGTCTCCCTTGATCTCTCCGTTCTCACACATAATTTTTATTGTACGGCCTATCCGGTTGGTAAAGCCGCTCAGATTAAAGCTGACGGTAACCTGATTTTTAAATTCGATGAGGACCACCTGATTATCGCAGACATCGTTATCACATCGGTATACGCATCTGCCGTAGGGGCTCTCCTCCAGGGCCTTTAATACGCTCGCCTCCGTCTGCTCCTCGGTGATCACCGTGGCAGGCCAGCTTCCTAATACCGGAAGATATGCCTTTCCGGCATCAAACCGGCATTCGCCGGCCGCCTTGCAATTTAAGCAGCGGTCCCCGCTGTCCTTCGGTGCATTTTCTTCTTTAAAATACCGCAGGCTTCCGAAGGATGAAATCCGTTTTGCCTCACTGCCGATCAGCCAGCTTAAAATATCCATGTCGTGGCAGGATTTCTGCATAATGAGGGGACTGGCCAGATCACTTCTTCTCCAGTTGCCTCGGACAAAGGAGTGTGCCATATGAAAATTGCCTACATTTTCATTGTGCTGGATGGAAATTACCTTCCCCAGCTCTTTGCTGTCAATGATTTCTTTGATGGTTGAAAAAAAATCCGTGTACCGGAGCACATGACATACAACGATCCTTCTTCCAAGCTCATCCGCTCTGTCCTGAATAGCAGCGCATTCCTTCGGCTCCGGAGAAATCGGCTTCTCCAGCAGAATGTCATATCCAAGCTCCAGGGCAGCCATTGTCTGCCTGTAGTGGTCCCGGTCCATGCTCGCTATGATAAGCGCGTCCGCTATCCTGCCCTTTTGAAAGAATTCCTCCGCATTGTCAAAGCAATACCTTTCCTCGACGGCAAGCTTCTTTGCAGCAGCTTTCCTTCGTTTTTCATGGGGTTCCACCACCGCCGCGATCTCCGCCCCTTTTGTCCCGCAGGCATATTCGGCATATACCATGCCTC
>JAFADH010000314.1 GCA_023424995.1 Bacillota bacterium
AATTGTAGAATCGCAACTTTTATGGTATGATTTGGAACAAAGAAAATGGTGGTACTATCCATGTATCTGCCCGGAACCGCAAACGAAAGATTTGGCGATTTGCGGATAAGTAAAAAACTTTCACAAAAGAGTTGAGCGGAATTACAGGGATTGCGCCCTCGCAGATGAGCAGGCAGAAAACAAGGAAACTATATGTTATTTGAAATCCCATATACCGGGAGAGTATGAAGGGATACCGAAAAGATAACTGGCATGCTGTCCTTCATAATTAGCCGGACAGCACATGAGTACCTTTTTGGTAATCTTGAAAGGCAGCATAATCAATGAGAGAAGCGATCTGTAAAAGTGAATATATGCACAGCCTTTTGCGGTACATAGAAAATAATATGTCGGCTGACTTGAAAACCGAGCTTCTTTCCAGTGTCGGTTATGTTTCACGCGATAAGCTTTATTACGATTTTTATAATATGAGCGGTCATTCAGTGAAAGAATATGTCCGCAAGCGTCGGCTGTCAAATGCTCTGGCTTTGATAAAAGCATCAGATATGGGCTTTACGGACATAGCTTTTCAATGCGGGTATTTATCACATCAGGCGTTATGCCGGACAGTCAGGCAAGCACTTGGTTTATCACCGTCTGAATATAAAAACGGTGATACATATTATTTCTTCCCGCCGTTCAATGGCGAACCCTTGCAATCGGTAACTGTCAAAGATGAAACCATCCCTGACATGCTGTGCGTTTTGTTTTACCATTCAAGCCTGACGGACATTGAAAACAAGTCACTCACTACTTTTTTAAAAGTTTTTCCGGATTACGACGGACAGATTTTCGGCAGAAATGGAAAACAGGAAGGAAGCAGATTTTGCTACGAATTATACTTGACAGATACCGACATAAATTATGACTTACTGGCATCAAACGGTTTTATAATAGCACAAGTGATTCCTCGTTTTATCGCCACCTTTGCCACTTCGACTGTCCGTAACGACGAGCGGAAAATCAACGCCGCGTGGGATTATCTGTACTCCGAATGGCTGCAGAACAGTATGTTTGAGTACACGGGCGAACCATATTATGAAGAATACATATTAAAGAACGGCAGACCTGTCAAACTAAAATTACGTCTCCCGATACAAAAACGCGGTGAAGAGACAAAAATTACAATGATAAATAATCCCGGACTATGTTTCATCGCCGCGAAAGCGAAAGGATATAATGCCGAAGAAGTTGCTTCTCAAACGGTAATTGACTATTTAAAAGCGCATCATCCGTCTATTATAAATACTTCAAAAGAACTATATTTACTCAAAAATATAAACACTTATATTTGTGGCGTCAGGACAAATCCTGAGCTGCAGCCCGTAAAAGACGAAAACATCCTAAGCATTGCCACAGACCAAAGTAAATATCTCGTACTGACAAGCAGCGTCATGGGAGATTATGACCGATACGCCGATATGCTGTTTTCATTTGCTCATGACAACGGTATGGATGCTGACAAAAAGGAAATTTTCGCAGTTTACGACGGAACGGAGAGCTTTAACAACTTAAAAATCAAAATGTATTGCCCTATCAAAATCCGTACAAAATGATAAGACATGCCGGGTGCTTTTTTGATAGATTTAAAGAAAACCGAAAAGGAGCGCATAACCATGAGCGAACCAATCAAAAAACCGAATAAAACAAGCACGGAAAGTTATTCTCCCAAAATACCCAAGCTTGCGGACATGATGGATAAAATGAAGGAACATAATAATGCGGAAACTCTGATAAAGCAGTTAAACGATGATTTTAGCATCGTAGAATGTAAAGAAAAACATATTGTCGGCATAAAACTTATATGCCCTCCGCTGGCCCGGCTTAATAGCATTGACATTGTTCGCCGGAGTATTTTGGAAGGTACTTGCGGACTTTTGGAAAAGCTGGTCGGAAATAAAAATCCCGATCAATATATTGCTGTAATGTGCGACATTCGCACCGGGGTTGACTTCACCTATATCATTGGAGTAGAGATAGACAGGGGAACCACCCTACCCGATGTATTCCCGCCGGATACGGTAATGCTGACCGTTCCCTCCGCAACCTTTGGTAAACGGCGCAAAAGGAGCGACGAAAGTGCCAATAATGCCCTGTCCGCTTTTTCTTATTCCGATTTTCGCAAAGACTTAAATTATACTTTTTCTGACGCCTCTTTTCCTTTCAGCTATTATAATGCCGATGCTGAAATGCTATATACTTATCAGCCTGTCAAACAACCGCAGTCGGAAAAAGAAAGGTATGATTCAGTGAGTTATGAAATCGTAACACTTCCCGATATAAAAATCATCGCAAAATCAGGGGATAACGGCGAGTGTATGTGGAAGTTCTTTGAGGTAATGGATAAAGCCGAACAAACGAAATCAGCAAAGCTGCATTTAGGAAATCTGGTTGCGTTTGGCGGTAAAAATGTCAAAGGCGAACCGGGTGCTTATTTTGGATGCAGAGTTACTCACTTTGAGGACACGCCGGAAGGATTTGACGAAGCAGTATACCCTTCCGGACTTTTCGCCAGAATGTATCAAAAACAGACCAACAATGATAACGCCTCAATATTATTCGATGGAGGAATAAAATATTTTTTTGACACACATCCGGAGTACCAAGAAAATTGCGCAGATGGATATGGATGGCTTTTCAATTTTCAATATGAACAGGGTGTGGAGGTATATGTTCCCATAAAAAATAAAGATAATGATGCTTGATTACTATACAATCTTAGGGGCACAAGCATGACAATAATTAAAGGGATGAACCATATCGGAACATCCCTTTTTAATCATTCAGACTACCTTGTAAATCCAGCATTTTCACCTGGAAATATCAGAGTAATCTACAACAAACAACTTCTCTACACTTTCTATTACATCGTTTTGCAATCTATTAAAATTACCAGAGCTTTTTTAATCAATTTTTATTTCATACAGGCTTTGTTTATGCCAGTTTTTGAAGTTTTATACTATGTTCAGCAACTACTTTCTTTATTATATCTATGTCATCCTGCATCGCTTCAATTTGTTCAAGACCTGATTGATATCTCTTGTAAGTTGACATATAGCAAGCTTCAATATTCTGTAGACATGAAAAAATATCATTTCTTGTGTCAGTTCAATTTTTTTCAAACGATCATCTACAGGTTTTAGTTTTTTATCCATCATATCAGATATGGCAAGCAATAATTCATTATCTGCAATTCCGGCACTCTCCTTTTTATGATGTAAATTAATTATACCATGTCAAACTGGGAATGTACAAATTATATTTTCATACTAAAAGATAAAATGTTTTAGTGTAAATATATAGGAGTATAGGAGTGGTATGGAAATAATATATGAGTCATATATATTTTCCTACTTTTAACCACTCCTAACTGCTTTCTAAAACTATTGATTTTACTATTTTTCTTAGAACTTCCCTGCTTCTGAAGCTTCCTGGATCGATACGGCAACCGCCACCGTCATGCCGACCATAGGGTTATTGCCTGCGCCGATGAGACCCATCATCTCCACGTGAGCCGGAACGGAGGAGGAACCTGCGAACTGGGCATCGGAATGCATTCTGCCCATGGTATCGGTCATACCGTAGGATGCGGGACCTGCCGCCATGTTATCAGGATGAAGGGTTCTTCCGGTACCGCCGCCGGAAGCAACGGAGAAATAATTCTTTCCTAAATCCGTACATTCCTTCTTATAGGTACCTGCAACCGGATGCTGGAATCTGGTAGGGTTGGTGGAGTTGCCGGTGATGGATACGTCAACACCCTCCTTATGCATGATTGCCACACCCTCCGTTACATCGTTGGCACCGTAGCAGTTTACTGCCGCTCTGATCCCCTTGGAGTAGGCTTTGCGGTATACTTCCTTCACCTCTCCCGTATAATAATCCATCTCTGTCTCTACATGGGTGAAGCCGTTGATACGGGAGATGATCTGTGCCGCATCCTTGCCAAGGCCGTTTAAGATGACTCTTAAGGGTTTTTGTCTTACCTTGTTTGCAGACTGGGCAATGCCGATGGCGCCTTCCGCCGCTGCGAAGGACTCATGTCCGGCTAAGAAGCAGAAACATTCGGTGGTCTCTTCCAACAGCATCTTGCCAAGATTACCATGTCCCAGGCCAACCTTTCTCTGATCGGCAACAGAGCCTGGAATACAGAAGGACTGCAGTCCTTCGCCGATTGCCGCTGCTGCATCGGCGGCCTTTTTGGCACCCTTCTTAATTGCGATGGCCGCACCTACGGTGTATGCCCAACAGGCATTTTCAAAGCAGATGGGCTGAATTCCCTTGATCATATTGTATACGTCAAGCCCGGCATCTTTGGTGATCTTCTCTGCTTCTTCGATGGAAGCGATGCCGTAGCTGTTTAATGCGGCATTGATCTGATTTATTCTTCTATCATATGATTCAAATAAAGCCATTGTATGTATCCTCCTTTACTATTCGTGTCTAGGGTCAATGATCTTTACGGCATCTGCCACACGGCCATACTGGCCTTTTGACTTCTCGAATGCTGTATTCGCATCATCGCCTTTTTTAATAAAGTCCATCATCTTACCAAAGTTAACGAATTGGTAACCGATGATCTCATCGTTCTCATCAAGAGCAAGGCCGGTTACATAACCGTCAGTCATTTCAAGATAACGGGGGCCTTTCGCAAGGGTACCGTACATGGTGCCGACCATGCTTCTGAGGCCTTTTCCCAGGTCTTCAAGTCCTGCGCCGATGGGAAGGCCGTCCTCGGAGAATGCGCTCTGTGATCTGCCGTACACGATCTGTAAGAACAGTTCTCTCATGGCTGTATTGATGGCATCACAGACTAAGTCGGTATTTAATGCCTCCAGAATCGTTAAGCCGGGTAAAATCTCGGATGCCATCGCTGCGGAATGGGTCATGCCTGAACATCCTACTGTTTCTACCAATGCCTCCTGAATCACACCGTCTTTTACGTTAAGTGTTAATTTGCATGTACCCTGCTGAGGTGCACACCAGCCCACGCCGTGGGTCAAACCGGAGATATCTTTGATCTCTCTTGCTTTTACCCATTTTGCTTCCTGCGGGATCGGTGCTGCTCCATGATGGACGCCCTGTGTTACCGGACACATCAATTGAACTTCATGTGAATAAGTCATGTTTGAAACTCCTTTCAATGTACATAGTATCGCATTCACTACTTTGTTAAAAAAATAACGGTATCGTTATTAATTTTTCAGAAGCACGAGGCTTCTGAATATTTTATCGCATACCCTTCATATTTTCGCATAAAACCCCAAAATAGTCTATAGTATTTTTACATAATTTTCGTATCCGGAACGGGAATTTGATTCATAGATTAAGAAATAAAAGAGATTATTAACCGGCTTATTAATATTCATACCGGTTCATTGTATTTGAAGTATGCATATTTTGTTGCTATTGTGCATATAGGGAAAATATAATCACTATCAGAATGGAGGTATTGTATTATGCCCGCATCAAATATGAATATACGTATGGACAGTGAAGTTAAAACTCAGGCACAGCAGATATTTGCACAGTTTGGCCTGGATATGACAACAGCGATCAATATGTTCCTCAGACAGGCTATCCGTGAACAGGGCATCCCCTTTGATTTGCACCTAAAGCCTTCGGAACCCTTGGTCCAGGCACCGGAGGATACCCGTGACCGTACCGGCCTGCACAGTCCTTATCACTTCGGTACGGAGACCGAAAAGGCCATACTTAAGGAGGAATGATGAATGTCAGGGATCAAATCCATGGACCCAGTGCGGCATGATGTTAAACCGCTGAAAAAGAGTGATAAGGATATAAATAAGCTGGCGGTCATGCCCGGCTTATCAGCCCCTCGGTCAATTATGACTGAAAAGCATCACGACCACCAGCTTTTTGGACAATGAAGCAAATTTACGGATATGTCATGCAGCACCGGACCGATTGCCGGTACGCCAAGTCTATGGACAAGCTAGTTCTCTCAGCCATTGCAGCAGGCACATGCCGATATGCCTGATCTGCAAATCACCGATTGACCTGGTGTGCTGACACATTGACATCTTGGCTAATGACTTGCCTGAATTTCCATCTGCCGCGTTGTCGTCAGTCAACGCAGCCGCCGCTATGTCTCCACCCTCCGCCTTGCAGACTGAAAATTCATTCTAATTCATTCTGCGTCATTATACCAAGTGCCAATGTGTCGGCACATTAGATTACCCTGTAACTAAAATGTGTAAAGTCTGCATATGCCGTATGATTATACAGATCATAAGCTGCCATTCCCACATAAGCTCCGGTAAACCCGAAGATATGATCATCTGAAAGAATCGCCGCATTAATCTCATAATCGATCCCCGTATAGTTCTTTCCATCCCGGGAGTATGAGAATCTGGCCGCGGCTCCCTTTGCGGTTACACGAAGCCATACGGTATCCCCGTCAATTTGAATCTCATTTCCAGCCAAAGGGGCACTGTATTTTTTATCTATTACCGTCATGATACCCAGGCTTTGTCTGCCGGTTCGTTCATCATAAGCCAGCTTTAACAGATACTGATGCTCCTCATCATAACGGTAGATCAGGCCCGCGAACTGCTGGAACCTGTGAAAGGGCAAGGTCAGGCAGGTTGTTGCTTCGAAATTGAAATCCGTCTGTCTTCTTACGAACATCGCCTGGTTCTGATTGGAAAAAGGCGACTCCGCACCATAAATCCGAAGCGTATTGCCGGCACCAAGCTCATGCTTAACAGGAACCCGCAAGGTATTAAAATTCAGATAGAAATCCCTGTCTCCAAAATTGTATTCATAATAATTCTTCTCTTCCTTATCTCCATAGCCTTCAAAATATTCATCTGCCAGCAGGGTACCGTTCTTAAGGTACGGCCAATCGTTCACCCATATGATTTCATTAATTCCTGTCTCACGCCCAAGAATGCAGTTCGTACCGTCCACCGGTCTTCCGCAGAGGAAGGCCAGGAACCATCTGCCGTCCGGTCCCTGGCACCAGCTGGTGTGGCCGGTCTTCTGGATCGGATGCTCCTTATGCCCGTAGGCGGAGCATAGATGCTTGTTCGGATGGAGTTCATAGGGTCCGCAGATGTCCCTGGAACGGCATACGGTAGCCGTATGCTCATAGAAGGTTCCTCCTTCTGCCGTGAGCAGATAATACCAGCCGTCCTTTTTATATATATGCGGTCCTTCCGTCACACCCCGGTCGGTTCCGGTGAATATCTTCTTCGTCTCACCGGTGAATTGAAGGGTAACAGGGTCCACCTCGGTTATTAGGATACCGGAGAAGGTTCCTGTTCCGGGCTGCCGGTAATCCCATTCCGTGTTGATAAAATATTTCTTCCCGTCATCGTCATGGTAAAGAGAAGCATCAAATCCGATGCTGTTCATATACACCGGCTTCGTCCATGGACCTTCAATATTTTTCGCTGTTGTAATATAATTATGACAATCCTTAAAAGGATACTCCTTCCAGGACTTCACATCGGTGAATACCAAATAGAAAATCCCATTACAATAGGATAGGCAGGGTGCCCAGATTCCGCCTGACATGACATTGCCGGCCATGTTCAGATACCGTGTATCGGCCAGGGGTGTGCTTACACACTCCCAATTTGCCAGGTCTTTTGACGCACTGATACGTACCCCGGGAAAGTATTCAAAGGTAGAATTCGCTACATAGAAGGTCTGATCCACGCATATCATGGACGGATCCGGATGAAAACCGGTAAGTACTGGATTTTTAATCATTGTTAGTTCCTCCGTTATTGGTTTCATTAATGGTCGGGTCTATGTGATTTATCGCTCTTTCTGCATTATAATTCATTTACTAAACTAATTCAATGCTTTTGTATGTTTATTTTAACGGGATCATCATACAAAAGGATCTTTTTCCAATACTCCGAACGCGCAGCCGACTTTCCCGCCATTCAATACGAAAGCCTTCAGTCTCCGTTGAAGGGAGGTATCCTCCGGTGCGTCTTCGACGGCGATATCCCGGTTCTTAAAGACCCATTCCAGATAGTCCCCGGCCTCCGGATTGAATTCCATAACCGTGAATGAATTCTGGAATTGCAGAATACGGGAGTCTGCCTGCAGAACCTCTTTCAGATTCGGGGATAAAAGCCAGGAATCACACACGAAAGCCGTGTATTTATAATCCGGATAGTACGCAGACAGGAATTCTTTAGCCTTTATAAAGGAAATCCGGCAGTTCTCCATGGTCAGGACCACATCGGAGGGGATATGCATATTAATAACCTTCTGCCCGTTCCATTCAAAAAATTCATATTCCAACTCGCCGATACGGAAAAGCATCATGGATAGCTGTCTCGGAGCCCAGAACCCACGGTCAAAGCCATCATGGCCGTAGCTTACCTTATACTCATTGACAAAGCGGGAGAAGCATCCGAAGGTAGCATAATATATCTCTTCGCCAATACCCTTTTTCAGATAATCTTCATAGGTGGACAAGCCCGTCACCAGCATACAGGTTAACAGCTTTAACCCGTCCGGGTCTTCGGACAGTGCCTTCTTAAGCTTATCCAGTCCTTTGGTCCAGGTCGATTTGCGTTTTAATAAACCGGCTGCTTTATGAAGAGCTGCAAAATCAAGCTCTTCCCGTATTTTCAACACTTTTCCGGTTACTTCAGCCGGCATATGGATATGTTCACATAATTGTTCCAGGGTAATCATCATCGATCTCCTCCTGTATAAAAGTCAGCCAGTTCAATTACATCATTGGTTTCAATATAATCCTCTGTCAGATACATAATACCCTCTCTTATTGGAAAAAGCAGCTGCTTTGCCAATGCATCCGTCAGCTGCTTTTCAATTTAATATTTTGTTACAATCTCTCCCGCCTTCTTATAGATACTGGCTTCCGGCACATAGTTCCTTACCATGGAAAGAGGATAGATATTGGCATTGCGTCCGATTACGGTACCCGGATTCAGCACACTGTTGCAGCCGACCTCAACATAGTCGCCAAGAATGGCTCCGAATTTCTTAAGTCCCGTATCCAGCTTCAGATCACCGGCATGGACACTAACCAGTGTCTTGTCGGATTTTACATTGGAGGTTATGGCACCTGCGCCCATATGCGCCTTGTAGCCCAGAATGGAATCACCTACATAATTATAATGCGGTACCTGAACCTTATTAAAGAGAATGACATTCTTCAGCTCCGTGGAATTACCTACCACCGCGCCTTCCCCCACAATTACACTGCCCCTGATAAAGGAACAATGCCTGATCTCTGCCTCCCTGCATATAATGGCAGGGCCGCTGATGGAAGCGGTCGGCGCTACCTTGGCAAGCTTTGAAACCCAGACATCCTCACCAAGCTTATCATATTCCTCCTCAGACAGTGCCTGACCGGTTTTTAAAATAAAGCTCTTAATGTTATCCAGCACCTCCCAGGGATAGATACAACCGGTAAAAAGGCCGGCAGCTATGGTTTCCTTAAGATCAAGCAGCGAGTGCAGCATAAGATGCTCCGACATGCTTATTCCTCCTATTTATGATTATGGTTTATACTATTAGTGTAAGCGGAATGGACTTAAAAGTCTACATTATTTATTTATAAATAATAAAGCAGTATATTTCCCTGAAAACGATTTATTCCACAGTAACCGATTTCGCAAGATTTCTTGGTTTATCCAGATCCAGACCTTTACCGACGGATACATAATAGGATAATAACTGTAACGGTATCACAGCAAGGGAAGTAGCAAAATGGTGATCGGTAACCGGTACATACAAAGCCATATCGGATACTTTGACGGCATCCTCATTCCCTTCATTAGCAATTGCAAGGACATTGGCTCCTCTGGATTGAACCTCCACGATATTGCTTACTGTCTTTTTCAGCAAATCCTCCTGGGTCAGGACTGCGATTACTATGGTCCCCTCTTCAATTAAAGCAATGGAGCCATGCTTTAATTCACCGGCAGGATATGCCTCGGAGTGGATATAGGAGATTTCCTTCATCTTCAGGGAACCCTCCATAGAGGTCGTATAGTCGACTCCCCTGCCGATGAAGAAGCAGTCCTTCACGGGGACCAGCTTGTATGCGATGTATTGGATATCCCTTACCAGCTTATCCAGTATTGTCTGTATCTGGTCCGGCAGCTTTCTTAAGTCCTGCAATAACGAATCGAACCGGTCCTGTGACAGCGTTCCCCGGACCTTGGCAAAGTGCATCGCCAGCAGGTATAAAGCGGCCAGCTGCGTGGAATATGCCTTGGTGGTCGCTACGGCAATCTCCGGACCTGCCCAGGTATACATTACATTATCCGCTTCTCTTGCAATGGAGCTGCCGACTACATTGATAATTCCAAGCACCTTCACGCCCTGTCTGTGCGCCTCTCTGAGGGCAGCCAGGGAATCAGCCGTCTCACCCGACTGGCTGATGATGATGGTTAAGGTCCCCTCCTCAAGGATCGGATTGCGGTAGCGGAACTCGGAAGCCAGATCCACCTCCACCGGAATTCTCGCCAGATCCTCGATGACATATTTGCCCGTCATGCCCGTATGATATGCGGAGCCGCAGGCTACGATGAATATCTTCTTAAGATTTTTAATATCCTCCTCCGTCATGTCAAGCTCATCAATAACAATGTCGTTTCCGCGGATTCTAGGATTAATGGTATCTCTTACCGCCTTCGGCTGTTCATGGATCTCCTTCAGCATGAAATGCTCATATCCGCCTTTTTCCGCTGCTGAGATATCCCATTTCACCGTCTTTTTCTCTTTCTGTACCTCTTCCAGATCGATATTGAAGAAACTTACATTGTCTCTGGTGAGTTTTACAATCTCACCATTATCAATATAATATACATCTCTGGTGTACTTGAGAATCGCAGGTACGTCGGAGGCAATGAATTTACCTTCCTCGGAGACTCCCACGATCAACGGACTGTCCTTGCGCACCGCATAGAATTCATCCGGCCGGTCATTGAAAATAATACCCAGGGCATAAGAACCCTCCAGCTTCGTCATCACCTTGGCGATGGCTGCCAGTGCATCCCCCTGATAATAATTATCCAGTAACTGTACCACGACCTCCGTGTCCGTCTGGCTTTGGAATTCATAACCCTTGTCAAGTAAACGCTTCTTTAATTTCAGGTAATTCTCGATAATTCCATTGTGCACCACCGCAATGGACCCATTGGAATTAAAATGCGGATGGGAGTTTGTATCCGACGGTGCTCCATGAGTTGCCCATCTCGTATGCCCGATCCCCAGCGTCCCTGCCAGAGTCTCTCCGTCACCGGTTAATTCACTTAAGGCTTTCAATCTGCCCTTGCACTTGGTAATTGCTATTTTTGATCCGTCATGTACCGCAAGGCCTGCCGAATCATAACCTCTGTATTCTAATTTTGCCAATCCTTCCAGTAAAACAGGCGCCGCCTGAGCCTTGCCGATATATCCTACAATTCCACACATATATAATTCCTCCACGATTCTTTAAAATTATTGCATTCCTAAAAATGCGCGACAAAAAGAACTGTTTCTATCAAATTTAATTGATAAAACTGTTTTCTTTTCTTATTTAATTATCCGAGGCCGCAGGAAGCCCACATCCTGCCGCATGGCATGGATTCTCAAGGCAATTGAGCTTCATATCCTTTATGAAGTCAGAATTCCCTCTAATCCATTGTTGCTTGGTTATGACGCCTTTGTGCTGCAGTTGCCTGCCCTTTTCTCGTCATATCACGTGCCCAAGTGCACGAGAGAGCATCCGCCGAATTCTTCGATAACTCTCTTCCTCGTCGACCTCTGATTTGCATCCCCAACAGAGGTACCTGGCGCTAATTTAAGACATTTCTGTCAGACAGATCCCGGGTTGATCTTTTGAACGGGTTACAACAATGCATTGCAATTCTATTCTATGCACCTCACCCCTTTTCCGTGAAAATCAGCAAATAGATTATCTGCATCACTGCCATGGTATCATAGCGGCGTAAAATAGTCAAGACTCCCTGCCGGTTTCGTACAGGGAGCCTTCTTTTACCAGTTACGCGGAGGACGGCCGGGATCAATGGTCTCCTTTATATCGAACAGATCTGCCAGACGTTCCGGAAATTGCAGAAGCGCTTGTCCGTCAACAGCGCGTCTTGTCATTCTGACATAGTCATCCCTGATCTGCATCCAGGGCTCTTTATATACCCCCATAAAAAAGTGAAATCCATTTTCTTTAAGAAATTCATATTTTTCACTCTTATAATGACCTACCGTGGTCTCAATATCAACACCAAAGGGGAACACATAAAACGGTGTCGGCCCGATCAGCGGACCCACTTCGGAAAGCCACCTTTCTGTATCCTGCCGGAACGCTGCGAGAGATTGTTTTTGGACATTCTTATGCCCCCAGCTGTGGGATGCAAATTCCCAGCCTTCCGCTTTTAAGGCTTCCGCTACCGTGATTGCTGCCGCTTTATCTTCTTCATAGGTAGCTGAAGCCGTATCATTGGTACGGTATCCTAAAACTCCCTGGTATCCGGTTAAAGCAAGGAGCCCCTTGGCACCTTTATATGAAAAATCAGGGTGTTCCTCCACAAAGGCATCCAGTATCGGAACTACATCATATGCTCCAACAGTGGTCGATCCGTCCTCCTGCAGCATCTCGCAGGTTGGTTTGCCGTCGGCGCCGATGATAATCCGGGAAGGAAATCCGTCATTGTCCATATATTCATAATAGCTCACATCATCTACGGAGAGTACCAGCGGCTTCTTCCCTGGAAGCAGCCATATCTCTCCCGGGACATATTTTTCTTTGCCGTCATCCGTGGTTATCTGTTGCGCAATATCACTCATATTGACAAGCACATAGCCGTCGTCATAAAGCTTCTGTATCATGGTGTCAAATTCTCCTACCGTAACCATGTACATATTATATCCCTTTGAATCATAATCACCGTCAAAGGCTTTCTCTGGCTCTGCAATCAGGGAATGGAAAAAGATATGATTGATCTGCGTCACAGAATCATACTCTCCCCCATACAAAACCAGCTGATCTTTCTCTTCCTCCAGTTTCCTGACCTCCGTTACCAGAGGGATATATGCTTCATAGGAGGAGCCCTCCGGCCCCTCATAGCTCTTGATCAATTCAATAGCTGAATCATAATAGTAACCCTTCGCCATGTATTCCGCTTCGGCAATCAGTTCAAGACGTTCCTGCTCCTGTTGCTGCAGCCTTTCCTTTTCCTTCAGTAAGGCCTGTTCCTCCGGAGTGGGCAGGTTGTTACCCGCATCCGTTTCACCGGTACCGGTATAATCTTCCTCTGTATCATCATTATCTTCCATGGAAGTATCCGCATCCCTCTGATAGCCGGATACCGCAATGAACCCCATGGAATGCAACACCCAATAGGAAATACCCAACATGGAAATTATAATAAGTTCAACGATTATAATATGAATTGTTCTCTTTCTCCTGAGACGAAAAGATTTTAACTGTTCCATCTTCTGTTCCGTCATAATGATACCTCTCTATATAAAATTACAATGATCCGCATGGAGGCAGTCTGTTATTCCGCCTTAAAAAAAGTATATCATATCTTATAACTTATTTCTTCACATTATTATTAAATTATCGTGTTGAAATCGTAAATTTTTTAAACATTTACAAACAATATTGCAACAAATGTAAGAATTTTGTCATAAATAAATGCTTTAAGACAGGAAACATGGTGCATGTAAAAAACCCGGATTATATTGACCCGGGTTTTGTCATATTTTACATATTCATAAATCATATGGCTACATTAATTTTCTCTTTGGAAGCTTCTGAAGCTTCTCACTATGCTCTGCTATAACATGCTTGATTATTCTGATATCAGATTTCATATCCTCGATATCCATACAAGCCTTTTCAAAGCGCTCAGCTGCAGGAACATAGCTTTGTGCAAGCATTTTAATATCCGGTCTGATTTCATTCTCAATAATTACATAAATAGAATTTATTTCACCTTTTAAGCTGCTCTCTACACTATTTATCCTGGCATTCAGCCTGGCCTCTACACCGTCTATCTTCGTATCTAGCCTTTTCTCTACACCGTCTATTTTTGTATCAAGCCGGTCTATCTTTTCATTGATAGGTTCCAGCTTGCTGTCCATCATCTCTGATATTGCTAATAATAATTCGTTATTGCTCATCCCTCTTACCCCCTGTTGTGTAAGTGATTATATCATGAGCCATGACAATAATCC
>JAFADH010000322.1 GCA_023424995.1 Bacillota bacterium
TCCTGCCGTTCAGCTTCATAACCAGGCAGGAGATATTGTCATACATGATGATCTCCTTGCCGGTAAGATATATGGTTTCGTAATTATAATCGAGCTGCTTGTCCAATACCTTCTTGCCGTTGGTATCGAACATCATAAGCTTCTGATCCCCGGTCCCCTCCGGCAAAAGCACCACGCCTGCATAGGAAGCATTGTAAAAAATACTTTGGATACTGCCTTCCAGGTCGATCTTGGCTATCTCGGACGGTATCTCCTTCATGGAATATAAAATCAATCCATTATCCTTGAACAGGCATATGGTATCGTTATTAATAAATTCCACGCGCGGTATGATGGAGCCGTCCTCCGTAGTAAAGCCTCCCATCAGACGGCCTGAGGTATTCTGGCCGACTTCACCGAAGTTGTAAAAGGCTATGGTTTCTGTCAGAGCTCCTCCTATATAAGAGATATAGCTGGTTACCAGCTTCTCTCCGTCGTCGGATAAGGACATGTCCAGAGGAAACCCGCTGTTATTTATCGACGTAGAATTCTCTGTTAATGAAGTGCCGGTCCTGTCATAGAGTTTTATGTAATTTCCAATCTCGTGCTCCATCAATAACGCTATCACACCCTGTTCGGCCACTTCAGTATTTATGATATCATACTCGGTTTCAAAGCTTATAACCTCTCCCTTATTGTCAAATAAATGCACCTTCTTACCGCCGCGGTCCGCAACAACAACATACTTACCGCAGGTATCCGCAATCGGGTCTGACATCTCAAAGGAGCCGTTCCACAGATATCCGCCGTCTTTATCTATGGCAACCGCTCCGTCCTTGCTATACTTAACGACCGAATTGCCATAACTAAGATAACCGACCGCATTTGCTCCGGTAACATCCGTAGTGTTCATTACGGAATAGCTCTCATATTTTCTATTATAAATGGTTATGAAGTAAGCCGCACCGATAACTGCCAGCAGAAGAATTATCGTAACGACCAGTGCTCTTCTTCTCTTCTTGATCCGCTTTTTACGGTTTCCAACATCCCTTATGGATTGCACATCATTATCATTCGGCATATACCCGCTCCTGAAGCTTTTATTTTTATAGGTTCCTGCGAAGGCTCCGTTCCTCATGATGAAGAGCATTCTTTATCTATATCGTCACGTTATTTCATAGTGATTATACCTCATTTTATACCGGATGGCACGTAATTTCTAACATAAAATAGAGAATTTCATAAAAAAGAGTGCTGACAAGGGATCCATGATATCAGCCTGGATAACCCTTTCTCAGCACAATTTCTATTCCCCGGGTATTTAAAATATATCTGTTATGGTACAATCAGCTTCTGGCCCGCATAGATCAGATCCTGATTATCTATATTATTCAGCTCCATGATCTGTTTCACCTTCGTGTAGGTGTTATACAGCTTATAGCTGATACCTGCCAGGGTATCTCCGCTTTGTACCGTATAATATTTTACTTCCTTCGACACGACCGGTGTGGCTTCCGTTTTATCGGAATCCTGTTCTTCCCCTTCATCCGGCTCCTCGCCTGCCAGTTCCTCACCGGAAGCGGGATCCTCCTCGTCATTCTCGTTATCTTCCTTCTGAGTATCCGTATTCCCTGGATCTTCTATCGGCTTAACGTCCCCCGGAACCACCTCTATATCCAGGCTCTGGTCGTCCTCTGTGTCTTCTCCTTCCCCTGAGCTGTTCCCGGTTGCTCCAGGGGTAACCGGCTGGTTGGTTTTATTCGTTGCTTCCTGGGATTTCCCGCCTATATCGGACTGAAGACCTTCCAGATTCTCCGTCAGGTAATTCAGGGTATCCTGCATGCTTTTCATCTGATCATAATTACTAAGGATCGCTGCTCCGACCACCAGAATGATAACCGCAAGCAGTGTGCCGGCAGCATACATCAGCCGGGTCACACTTTTCCCCTCCTCCTCCGGCGTTTTTTTACTCTGGAGCACATCACGTATCTTTCTGGATACCTGATCGTCATAATTTGCTTCCGCACTGTCCTCCTTCTTATGTTCGATCATATAAGTCTGCATCTCTTCATTTTTCTCATAATATATGTAATAACCCTCCTGCTTGGCAAGCTTACCGTTCTCATAGCTGTAGAAGGCTTCCTCTCTCTCCATGTTATCATAGGTCAGCAGCACCTTGTCCTGCCCTGCAAAATTATCCACGTGGAGCTTCAGGATCTTCTCTTCTTCTCCGCTCATCAGATATCCGGGTCCGCCCAGGAACCACCCCACGATCTCCACATCTGTAAAATGCTTCTTAATATCCTCATAGATACTGCTCCAGATATCATTCGTGAACACGATCTCCCCGGTGGCGTTCGCATCCTTTACATCGATAACACCGGAGATAAATATGTTCCGCACACTATCCAGCCGGATGCACTGCCCCACCAGCACCGCGATCTTGCAGCCGGAATAATCTCCGCCCGCCAGCTGCTTGATAAAGGTCATTACATAGTCTTCCACATATATCTTCTTTCCCTGATTGCTCTTTCCTATCTGACGGACATTCTTCGGCATCTTAAAGGAAGCCTGAGACTTACCTGCTTTCCCCGTATCTCCACCCTCACTGCTGTATATGTTTTCTATCATACGAATCCTCCATTCTGCCGATGCATCCCATCTTTCAGACATCAGCACAACACTACAAGTATAAATATACGTAGCTTTATAATAAACCCACATTATGATAGCACAGTCCGGACAGGCTTTTTTGTCACTTTTAGTTCACCACTTTACATAACTTGTCCTCACATTTCTACGGAAAATATCTTATATCGTCCATAAATATTACATTCCCTCTGCCTTATTGCGGTATTATCCCGAAAAAAGCAGGAAAAAACAGCCTGAACACCTTGTTTTTCAGGATTTATATGTCTATTTTTTTAAGTATTTGGTAATACTCTGACTATACTTTATTCCAACAACAAATCGGAGGTTATAATGAGCATCTTCTTTAAAAACAGCGGCAGAGTATCTTACTTTAACTCCAACGAGAAAAATTCTGCCTATGAACTGGGTTGTACCTTATCTGATCTGATTAAAGAACACGTATTATCGAACAGAACGATCATTTTCCTGTGCATCGGTTCGGACCGGGCAACCGGTGACTGCCTTGGTCCCATTATCGGATATAAGCTTTCAAAATTTAAAAATTATAAAAACTATTTTGTCTATGGTACGCTGGAGGAACCCGTACATGCCAAGAATCTGAAGGATACCATCGAGATGATCTATCAGAATCATGAGGATGCCTTCGTTATTGCGATTGATGCATCTCTCGGGAAAATGAACCATATCGGTTATATAACTTTAGGGGAAGGACCTTTAAAGCCCGGTGCCGGGGTGGATAAGGATCTGCCCGAAGTAGGAGATGTCTTTATTACGGGAATTGTGAATTTCTCGGGATTTTTAGATAATATGATGCTGCAGACGACCAGGCTGAATGTGGTGATGTCCATGGCGGACCAGATCTGCCTGGGAATCAACTACAGCATCAACCGGTTGAAGGAATTGTCCCTGCAGCAGTAATAGACCGGCAATATGGATCTTATAAAAACAGCTCCCTGCAATCTGTCAGGGAGCTGTTGGTATGATCCGGTTTAATAATATTTGTAATTTGATTTTACTTTTGCTTTCTCTGAAGGCTTCTCCTTGAACAGGCTTACATCTCCCTTTCTCTTCTTCCACATAACCCACAGGGGACCTGCGATACAGATAGTGGAATAGCAGCCGCTGATGGAACCGATGGCCATGGGGAGCGCAAAGCTCTGGATGGATTCGATATCATTGGCAAAGGCAAGGACATACACCAGGCCGACGCTGACCATAACACAGAAGTTGGTCATAACGGAACGCATCATGGACTGGGATATGGATAGATCCGTAATCTCCTCCACCTTATAATCACGGTAGATCTTGGCATTCTCCCTGATTCGGTCATAGATGACGATGGTATCGTTAATGGAATAACCGATGATACTCAGTGCAACCGCCACGAAGGAGTCTCCGATAGGAAGCTTGAATATGACGCAGGTAAAGAATACGACAAGCAAGTCATGCACTAAGGCAACTACCGCCATTACACCGGCAGACAGACCGCCCATATAGTTAAACCGGATCCATACATATACCAATACCAAACCGGTAGATAAGGCAAGGGATATGATACCGTTACGGAGGAACTTGTCCCCGAAATACTTCTCAACCATCTGGGATTCGGAAAGCTGCAGCTGAGAATCCGGGAATTCAGCCTTAAGGGCTTCGTCCAGCTTTGTCTGATCCGCCGCATCCACGCCATATTCTCCGGCGATATTAAAGACGATCTTGTCCTCGCCTGTGGAGATATCCTCCGTAAGCTGGGTAGTTACCGGACGCTTTAAGATCTCGCTTGCTATGTCCGCGGCATGGTTTTCATCCACCGTGCCCTCATAGGTATACTTAAGCAGGGCACCGCCCTTGAACTGGATATCCAGCGTAACCCCGTCGATCATTACCGCGATGATACCGATGAGCATAATTACCAGTGATATTCCGAAAAAGATAAAGCGCTTCTTATAAAATTGAATTATTTTGCCTGGTTTCATATTGTTACCCTCCTTGTAAAGCAGGAATAGAGAGCAGGCTTGTTAAGGAATTTGTAGGAGCTTAAAGAGAATATCATAATACGGGAAGCTGCCACACCTGCCACAAAGTTAAATACGATTCCTGTAAATAATGAATATGCAAAGGATAACAAGGCTCCCGATCCGAAGATCATCAGGATGAATGCTACGATCAATACGGTTACGTTACCGTCGAATACGGCGGCAAATGAATTGGAGAAGCCGGAAGCGATGGCAGAGCTCACACTTTTTCCTGATTTGATCTCTTCGCTGATACGCTCGGAAGCGATTACATTGGCATCAACACCCATACCGATGGAAAGGATAATACCGGCAATACCGGTCAGGGTAAGAGTCATCTGCGGTATGGAGATGGCCAGTAACTGACCTGCGATCTGTATGGTCAGAGCGATACAGGCAACAAAGCCCGGTACCCTGTAATAGACGATCAGCAATACACAGATCAGGATATATGCAATTAATCCCGCATTCAGCATAACATTCAAAGCTCCTGTTCCCAGGGTGGGACTGATGGTATTATAGCTCTTGGTCACTAACGAGAAAGGAAGCGCACCGGAATTGATCTTATCTGCCAGGCTTTTTGCTTCCGCATATCCGTCCATGCCGGTGATTTGAGCTTCGCCGTTGGTAATCTGCGTTATGACCTGTGCCGTCTGGATGTTCGTCTCGTCCATATATATACTGATGGACTTTCCTATCATCTTTCCCGTTGCGTTACTGAATATCTTGGTTCCTTCATCATCAAAGCTCAAAGCAACCACATATTGATTATACTGGTCTGTAGCGGGCTTTGCGTTAACAACATGGGAGCCTTCCAGAATAACGGTACCGGCTTCATCACGGAAGGTCAGCTTTGCGGTCTGACCCAGCTCGGCAATTGCTTCCTCCGGATTAAAGTCCTTCTCATCGGACTTCCAGGGGAAGTTCACGATAACATAGCCCCCCTGGGTATCAATGGTCACATCACGGTCTACGATATTCTGCTGGTCAAGACGTACCTCGATAATCTCCCTGGCAGATTCTAATTCCTGCAGAGTTGGCTTACGATTCAGCCCTTCCGGCTGGAAGTTGGCATTTACACCACCTCGGATATCGATTCCAAAGCGGATATTCTGCACACCGGGAATCATGTTTGTACCTAATTTAAGGCCGAATACTGCCACATACACCATTGCTATGGCAACAATCAGTACAATGAAAAAATTATACTTCGTTTTCATTCTTACGGTCCTTTCCGTTATTATTCATTGTCTTGCGGCGAAAAAGCTGCGACTTAAATTGTTTTCGCCGGCTTGCTTTGGCTTTATGCCGTCTGAGGCGGAGCATGTCCGCCCATGGATAGAGCCATAACAGATTCCTGTCTGTATTTCTTTCTATTAAAATACCCAAAACAATAAACCAATACACAAAATTCGGCAAAAGGAAGTAAAATATTCAGAATGCGCAGGACGGTACTCTGAAACCGCCTGATGTACCGGTTTGTTATATAGGAGCGTTCAATTTCACCTAAAATCTCACTCATGGACGTCTCTTCAATGAAATTAATACTGCTCTCCCGGAGCGCCATAGGACCGGGCCTTGCTGTGGTCCGGGGTGTATTATTCACTCTCTGTACGGAATTAATATGTAAAGACGGAGCTCCGAATATGCTTATGATCAATGCAGCACATAACATACCGGCTAAATCCGTTCTGTACCTGGCCATTTTTTTATAAATAAGCATAATTGGTTCTCCTTTCCGAAAAAGCATATTCTAATCTCCGGCTGCAAGCCATACTATACTAAATTACCACATGAAGCGGTTTTTGTATATATGATATTATTTACTCTTGCTAAGAAAGACCATGATAAAGCTTGCCCGTTATTATCTGCACCAATTACATAATCTGCCGCTTTTGATCTTTGCTCCGCATTTGATACAGGTAAGCCAGGCATACCGGGAATCCTCGGAGAATTCCAGACGCTCGTCCCTGATCCATTCAAAAAGCCTGGCAGGCGTGATACCGTTTACTTCCGAGATCTGGGCAACGGACGCCCTCGGATGCGTCATTATGTAATCCCTTACCTGCCGGAACTTCTCCTCCTCTTCCTTAATCAGGCACTTAACGGAGAGCAAGGATTTCCCTTTGTTCAACATCTCCTGAGGAGCAGATGGATGACCGGCATCCTGAGCTGCACTCTCCCGGGCAAGCTGACCGGCACATTCCGGACACAGCTCGGGTCCGTAGAGATGCTTGTATAGTCTTCTGCAATTCTTACATACCTTAACTTCCATATGTATTTCCCCTCCAAGTATAACATACGCCTTACGGCAACGGGAAGGTCAAGTATTAATACAGTAGCTGTAATTCTCCCGCTCGACTTTAAAACCCATGGAGAGGTATAGGGAAAGCGCATTCTCGTTAACCTTGTCCACCACCAGATCCACAGCATCGATGGTCTTATCTTCCAGAGCCTTCTGAACCAGCTGATTAAGCACTATCCGTCCATATCCCCGGTGGCGGTGCTTTTCAGCCACAGCGACAATCTCTGCGGTAGCTTTGTTATGCCTCTTATAGGTTTTAAGAACACTATAAGCGATAATTTCCAATCCTTCCATAATGCATAAGACCTGCCGGTCCGCACCCAGGGATTTGATGATACCCTTACCTGAGATATAGACCTCCGGGAAGATGGCATCATGCAGCTTTATAAACTGTTCCTGCTGCTCTGTCTGTAACGGTACCGCTTGGACCGGAGCTTTAAATGGTATGAACTGCTCCCTTTGCAGGTACAGAATATATTCGTTTCCCTGGTCCTTCGCCCCGATCATCTGTAAAAATGACAGGCAGTCCTCATTTTTACTACCAAAATAGTATATGTATTTCATTGGAGCCGGAAGCTGTGACTTCATAAGATCAAACATTTGCTTTGATATCTCATTGAAATCCCCTTCTGCAAAGGGTCCGCTGCAATCCACACTTCTCCTGTCATAATCAATAAATCCCGTCAGCAATCCCTGTAGGGTGTTCCCGTTAAAATATCCGATAAGAATACAATCCTCCGAAGCGATGCTGCCGGTAAATTCCTCTTCGATTTTATCTCTCCTTGTATAGCAGAACGCAGAATAATGTGCCTCCTCATTATTCTTGCGGTACGCCAATTCTACCATTTGATCTATATCAGCTGCCGTACATAAGCGAACCATATTTTGGTCTCCCGATAAGTTTATAATTTGTATTTTTATGTTATTTAATCAATTGGATTATACCATATAAAACCTAAAATAGCAAAATATTACATTTGCTTCCGTACGATTTTGTACTCATCCTTGAACTGAAAATGCGGACAGCTCATAACCGTATAGCTGAGAAACCGTATCATATCATCCTCATCCAGGTTCACCCCGCAGTTATAGCAGTCATACTCTTCATCGTACTCATAGTGCATGCAGCTCTCACAGCTGGTATTTTCCTTCATATTATCCCTCCGCTAAAAATTTCAAGATATAAATTCCACACGCTAATAATTACCGGATGCTAATTTCCATACGATAATAATTGCCGGATACCAGTTCCCATATACAATAATTACTGGATATAAATTCCCATACGCCAAAAACTCGGAAAGGTCAACTCTCCGAGTCATGCTTCTTAATTTATACCAAAGCTTTTCTTTATTGAATTTACTTTTTATGAGGTTTCGATTTTAATATCCTGGGATTATTATAGCCGATATTATGATTATTTTCAATTCTTAACGCCATATAAACCGCAAAAAACC
>JAFADH010000389.1 GCA_023424995.1 Bacillota bacterium
GGAGGAGTGATATAAAAATGGAAAATTCCAATATGAATATTTGGCGTGATAATGTGGTTGCTTGTGCGTTCGCTTATGCAAACCATAAATGGGTGCCTTCCGGACATAATCTTTTACATGGAGAGGATGCGGACGGAATATTAGTCAATACTCCGGATGAGGGCTATAAAAGTGCGAAATATAATTGCGGCTGGTGGAGATTGAATGTATCCAATCAGGGGATACCCTATCATTGGGGCGGAGCTTCTTCAATTGATGATTTTGACAGGGGAATTGCATCCGGAATGTTTGCAGGCAACGTACCGGATTATAGAGACAGCAGGGTCAGTAAATATTGTACGGGTGTTGACTGCTCAGGTCTTGTTACTGTGTGCTGGGGTGAAACTAATAAATTATCAACAGGTATTATATAGAGTGTACGGATAAGCTGATATCTTCATCAATTCTTGCCTGAATTTCCATCTGCTGCGTTGTCGTCAATTGACGTAGTGACCGCTACGTCTCATTCCTCCGCCTTGCAGACTGAAAATTCATTCTGCGCAATTGCTAAAGACATCAGCTTGTCCGTACACTAAAATCTCATCACCTATTGATACCATGGATCTGCTTTTACCCGGTGATATCATATTGCTGCCCGGAAACCATGTCATGATCTTTATAGAATTCTCCGGCTCAGACAAATTACAGGCTTGGATTATTGATTCGACCAGAAGCACAGGAAGAGTTATGGTTAGACCGGTTAATATAAATGAACTTAGTAATAAGGGATTTAAAGGATATCGAAGGAATTTGATTAAATAATATTGACAATAACTGATAACATATGTTATATATAACATATGATTAAAAGGAGATCAAATTATGTCTATCAACCATGCCATTTTAGGAATGTTAAGCTATAAATCATTAACCGGATATGATTTAAAAAAGATCATGCAGGATTCACCCTTTATGTATTGGTCAGGAAATAATAACCAAATATATAAAGTGTTGGTGGAACTGCATGGAGAAGGCTATGTTACAAATGAAACCCTTCACCGGGACAGCGCCCCTTCCAAGAAGGTTTACACGATTACAGCGGCCGGATTGGCAGAACTGAAGCGTTGGGTCATGTCATATCCGGAAGCGCCGGAGCTTAGGAAATCTTTCCTCGTCCAGCTTGCATGGACGGCACAGCTAAAGAACAGTGAAGTTAATTATCTGCTGGATCAATATGAACAGGAGTTAAAAGGCCGGCTTGCTATTCTTCAAAAGAGCAGAGCGGCAGATTGCTTCAAGCCTGACCGTACTCCGCGTGAGACAGCCGTCTGGGATCTGCTGTATGATAATATACAGAGTTCCTGTACCGGCGAATTAGATTGGGTGGGTAAGGCAAAACAAGTCCTGCTGCAGTTCAATGATGAGGATTACGGCACAGGACCAGCAGGAAAAGATGAGAATGGAGAAAAAGAGATGGAATATCAGCTGATTCACAGGAATGGTCAAAAATATATCGAGCTGGGTCGTGAAGGAAGGCCTGTTCAGGAGGAACAGGATGCAATAGAGCTTCTAACGATCTGTATGGAAAATGATACGAACCTGCTGCTTATTCATGGCGACAGACTATCCGATAAATTCCTGGATCTTAAAACCGGTGTTGCCGGTGCAATTTTACAAAAATTTGTTCTATATAATATAAAAACAGCAGTAATAATAAACATAGACAGGATAAAAGGCAAATTCAAGGATTTCCTGGCAGAAAGCAACCAGGGAAGCATGTTCCGGACGTATTCCGACTATAATGAGGCGGAACAATGGCTTGTGATGAAAAATAATTAAGGTGTAATGATAGTGCAGAGGCTCAGCAAGTGATTCATAAAATTAATTCTAATATTGGAAATTAAGAAAATTAAAATTTTCACACGACAAATCTGTGTCTGGTCAATATGAAAGCAAACACGTTCATATCCTAAATTGCAGGCATCGGCGGCATGGAGGTGCAATATGCCTTACGATATTTCTAAATTGATAAAAAAACTTCAGCAAAATAATATGGCAGGATATTTCGTATATAACAAAAAAGAATTACTGGATTTACTGCTTGTCCTCATTGAGGACGGGACATCCGTCGGCTGTGGTGATTCTGTTACACTGGAGCAGCTGGGGGTTTTTGATTTCTTGAGAGAAAGGGAGGTTATCTTTCTTGATAAATTTAATCCTTCCTTATCCCGAAAAGACAAGCAAGAGCTATATTTAAAGAATTTCTCAGCCGATACCTTCATTACTGGAGCAAATGCCATAACCTTGGACGGTAAGATTTTTAATATCGACGGAAACGGAAGCCGTGTGGCTCCTATGCTTTATGGACCGGGACAGGTTATCGTTGTTGCGGGCATCAACAAAATAACTGAGGATGTAGATTCAGCCATATGCAGAGCCAGACAAATTGCGGCTCCGCTGGATGCAAAACGTTTAGGAAAGGCGACGCCCTGTACAGAGCTGAACCGTTGTGTGGATTGCAGGCATAAAGAGAGAATATGCAATGACTTTGTTCTGATTACGGGACAGTTTATAAAGGACAGAATAAAGGTAATTATTGTTAATCGGGAACTCGGATATTAAAAATGTTCCGAACTCTCGCTTTGGGATTACTGTTTATAAAATTATATTTACAAGTCAAATAAGAGAGGTTATAATAAAGGTAACAGGAAACATAAGTTAAAAGCTTATGTTTGCCCAAGATTGAGATAAAAAATGATTATCCGCTACTTTGGACGGCAGAGGATAATCATTTTTTATTGTGCAACTTTATTATTACAATTAGTAATGTAATTAACGCTATGATTAACATACTGAAATTTATCATGAGTGATAAAGAATCTGCAATTGTTATCATACGGCTTTCTTCCTTTCTATGTAGTATAGTAAAGAAGTTCACCACCTCCTTAATCAAAAAGAGGGCAAGCACAAGTGATTATCCTGGCCAACAAAATTGGAATTTCCTGTTACCTTAATAATAAGAATAGCATAGATAACGGAAAATGTCTACATGCACAGAACATATATTCTGTGTTGACAATTTGTGTTTTCCTCATTATACTTACTTTTAAATATGAAAAAGCGTTGATAAGAACCAGTACGGATTTCAAGATTTCTTACAGAAAGCAACCGGTTGATGAGAGGTGCAGGAAAGAAAATCCCGAATACATCTTTGAGCTTCACACCGAACGGATGATACCAAGTAGGCTGTTGACGGTCCCCTGCACCCGTTATAGTGCTAGGGTATCCAGGGAAGGCGGATAGCTTGCCGCGTTTCTTGCGTACCCAAAGAGGTCAGTTGTGTGAACAGCTGATAAATATGAGGTGGTACCGCGAGAGTATTCCCGCCCTCTAAGCAATTAGCAGGGTGGGTTTTTTTATTGGTGCCGGCATAGATGCAGCCTGATTCCTGATAATTGCTTGAATACAATGGGATTAACATTGAGGCAAAATCAAATTCATATCAGGAGGAATAATAATGAACGCAAATCAGCAAGGAACAGCTGCCGGAACACTGACGCAAAAGGAACTTATGAACATCGGGGAGCAGATCAAAATCATCCGTAAGGGAGCGGCTGAACTGATCTCAGAAGATGAATTAAAAGAAAAGCTAAAGGTATCCGTTCGGGAGCAGCGCCCTCTCATTGTAAAGCTGGGACTTGACCCCACCGCACCGGACATTCACCTCGGCCATACGGTAGTTCTGCGAAAGATTAAGCAGCTGCAGGATCTGGGACATCATGCGGTAATTATCATCGGAGATTTCACCGGCAAGATCGGTGATCCTACGGGAAAATCCAAGGCCAGGGTACCGCTGTCAGAGGAGCAGGTGCTTCTGAATGCGAAGACCTACACGGACCAGATATTTAAAATCATAGATCCGGCCAAGACC
>JAFADH010000103.1 GCA_023424995.1 Bacillota bacterium
CCCTGGGTTACGCACATTATTCTTCCTGGCTTCCTCTTCGTTAAGTACAATCACGCTTTTGACAAGATGTTTCCAAACGGGATACCCTCGCTGCCGCACCTGCTCCCGTCCCTTCGTCGTTATCTAAATCATAACTTATTTACCTGCAGACCCCGAGCATCCAAGTACATTCACAATCTTATGCTTAACCACCTGCTTAATATAATTTCTAGAAGGTGTAAGATACTGTCTAGGATCAAAATGACTCGGATTAGCAGTCATGTATTCCCTAACACCTGCAGTAAATGCAAGTCTTAAGTCAGAATCGATATTAATCTTGCAAACAGCCATCTTTGCCGCCTGTCTTAACATATCCTCCGGAATACCGATAGCATCGTCCATCTTGCCGCCGTTCTTCTTAATAATCTCTACATATTCCTGAGATACGGAGGAAGCACCGTGCAATACGATGGGGAAGTTAGGAAGTCTTCTTTCTACTTCCTCAAGAATATCAAAACGAAGCTTAGGCTTCTGTCCGGGCTTGAATTTGAATGCACCGTGGCTTGTACCGATGGCGATTGCCAGGGAGTCCACGCCGGTACGGGTAACAAATTCTTCAACTTCTTCCGGCCTGGTATAGGAAGCGTCTTCTGCACTGACATTAACATCATCCTCAATACCTGCCAGCTGTCCCAATTCACCTTCTACCACACAGCCATGAGCGTGTGCATATTCGACAACCTTCTTGGTTAATGCTATATTATCTTCAAAGCTATGGTGGGAACCATCAATCATAACGGAGGAAAAACCACCGTCGATACAAGACTTGCAGATCTCGAAGTCGGCACCATGATCCAGGTGCAGAGCAATGGGAAGGTCCGTATCGATCAAAGCGGCCTCTACCAGTTTTGTCAGATATACATGCTTTGCATATTTTCTGGCACCGGCTGATACCTGTAAAATAAGTGCGGAATTCTCTTCTTTGGCAGCTTCGGTAATGCCCTGGATGATCTCCATATTGTTTACATTAAAAGCTCCAATTGCATAACCCCCGGCATATGCCTTTTCAAACATTTCTTTGGTTGTTACTAATGCCATAATGTATCACCTTTCTTTATATAATTTTATAATACCAGACATCATATGACGGATCAGAAAGTATTATGAACTGATCCATCTTTAAGGTAGATTCAGATTATATAGAGTAATCCGTCTACTCGTGAATATTATAACATAAAAAAATATAATGAAAAGTTTTTTTATAATTTTTTTGCATTTTAGGTATACCTTGCCATATTGCCCTGCAGGGTATAAAATATTGGTGAACATAAATACGTTTTATTGTGAAAGGATACTATATGGAGTCAAAGCATGTCTCAGATTCAATTACGGAACAGGTGCAGATCATAATGCCTTCCCATATTAACGGCGCAGACCGCCTCTTCGGAGGACAGCTGGTACAGTGGATCGATGTGGTGGCCGGAGTAGTGGCGCGCCGTCATTCCGGCTGTAATGTAACTACTGCCGCTATCGATAACCTTCAATTCAAAGCGGGCGCTTTCATGAATAATACCCTGGTTTTAATCGGTAAGATAACCTATGTGGGCAGAACCTCCATGGAGATCCGTGTGGATACCTATGTGGAGGATCTTGCCGGGATGCGTAAGGTCGTTAACAGAGCCTATCTGGTTATGGTGGCTCTGGATGATGCGGGCAAGCCTGTTGAGGTGCCCGGGTTAATTCTTCAGACCGAAACCGAAAAAGCAGAATGGGAAACAGCCAGGAAGCGTCATATCCTCCGTACCAAGCGGCGGAAGGAAGGATATTAGAGGCTGACGGAGATATCAGGGTTTATACCGGTAGCACTGTTCTTGCCCTGCTATCGGTACACTTGACCGTCTTTTCAGCAGATAATGCTATGCTTATATATTTATGATCTTATAAATATCAGGACATTTTTTTATATAACAATAAACTCCTCCCTGAAGTAAACAGTCCTATTACTTAACCGTCTACGAAAGGGAGGAGTTTAATTTAAAATATATTACTTGCTAATACATTACTCGATGGTATATGCCTTCTTTACGGCTTCTTCCAGTGTCATTCCCGCAAAGGACTGGGCCTGCAGCAGACGTCCGCTCTTGTGATCCTCCGCAAAGGCCCCGACTGCAATACCGGGGATTACACTCTTCACATCATTCGGTGCGTGGGGTCCGCCCAGATCTGTTCTGCACCAGCCCGGATCCGCCAGATTGATCATTACCTCCGTACCCTCCAGTCTCGAACCAAGATCCTTTGTAAACTTATCCAGAGCTGCCTTACTTGCGGAATACCCTGCCTGCTCGGGTTCATTACGGATACCGCTGGTGATGTTGATCACTCTTCCGAAGCCTTTTTCAATCATCTTTGGTATTAAGCGGTAGCAGATCATGGCCGGTGCGATGGTATTGATCATAAAGCTTTGGGTAAAGTCCTCCACCGGTGTCTTGTAATAATCCCGGCGGTAAGCGATCTGCACAGCCGCATCATTGAACAGGATATCAATATGTGTGCCTCGTGCATCGATCTCATCCAGCATACGGTTCACGGCATTCATATCGGACAGCTCTGCCTGAACTGCATAAGCCGATATTCCATATGCCCTTACTTCCTCCATCACCCGCTCCGTATGTGATATGCTCCTGCTGTGCAATACCAGATTACAGCCGTGCTGTGCCATGAATACCGCTATCTCATAGCCGACACCCCTGCTGGCACCGGTAATCAGTACCCATTTTCCTTTGACATTTGTCATCTTTGATTTCCCTCCGTCTTTTCTCATTCATACTCCTTCATCGATCAATATTTTTGTTACCATTGTCCCATGACGGGATCATTTTTATTCTTCCGGGAAACACACTCCTTCCATTCAGCCGGAGCATAACCGGCAGCAACCCATAATCCGTAAAATATCATAACGGGATATAGTGTGAATTTATAAAAGACGTACTTCACACATTGAATTTAGACCTGCGAGCAAGTCGCAGGCATGGACGCCAGTGTGAATAGTTCCGCAAAGAACATGCAGCCATTGGAAGAATAGCAAAAGCGGCTATTCTTCAGGATTTATGTCAAAAAACATGGATGCTGGTATGAATTTGGGCCTATGTGCAAATCGCAGGCATGGACGCTAATATGGATATTGATCTACGCCTAATTATAATGGAATATTTTACCTCCCACAAGAGCTTTTTACCGGGATACCGGAATGCTGCTGCAATAAAATATGGGATTGACAGCCGGCTAATTCTGTGTTAACCTTTGTAAAAATATGAAAGAAGCAGGTTAATACGATGATATTACGTACTTATGTTACTCTGAACAGGGACGACGATCGTCGGCGCTTGCAGCTATGAATTAACGTTCATTTGAATTGTTAAAACATGGGTGCAGGTGCTTTTCGGCTTGTGCCTGTGTGGAGATTTAAATAGAATCCACATTGGTAGAACATTACATTCGGTATGTTCCACTTATGTGGATTTTTTATATGCAAAATTGTCTGAAGGGTTGTGATACGATGCGACATACAGATTATGTCCGATATGATAGGCCTCCGGTTATCATTTACTAAAATCTGTGGGGGAACGCAGTCAGTGATTCCTGCTTCCTGTGATCCACATAAACCAGCGGAGGGCTATTATGAATAAAATCAGCGGAACTATAACGAGTAAATATACAAAACCGGAAGAGCTGCAAAACTGCATCGGCAGCAAGGTCATACTTTGCGGTTCCATCTATAAAATCCGCAGTATGAGCGGCTTTGCTTTTATCATACTTCGAACAAGAAAGCAGTTGGTACAATGCATCCATAGCGAGGAATTCTCCGAGTTTCCCATCAGCCTTCTCCGGGAGGAGGCCAGTGTCATCATAACCGGTGAGGTCATCGCTGAAGAACGCTCCCGGTCCGGTTATGAGCTGCGCCTGATTAAGGCAGAGGTATTATCCGGACCGATTGAGGAGGTACCGGTCGTTATCAATAATAAAGCAATTGATGCTTCCCTGGAGACCTTACTGGATTATCGTCCCATCACATTGCGGAATGAAAAAGAGCGCGCCGTCTTCCGTATCCAGGAGGGCATCTGCCGGGGATTTCGAAGCTTCTTTACAAAAGAACAATTCACAGAGATCCATTCTCCTAAGATTGTCTATGCCGGAGCAGAAGGTGGCGCCAATATATTCCGGCTGGACTACTTCGGCGGTGAAGCGTTCCTGGCACAAAGCCCGCAGTTCTACAAGCAGATGATGGTCGGCGTCTATGAAAGAGTGTATGAGATTGCACCGGTATTCCGTGCTGAGAAGCATGATACCTCCAGACACCTGAACGAATACATCAGTGTGGATTTTGAGATGGGATATCTGGAAAACTTTGAAGAATTGATGCAGACGGAGACGAGAATGCTGTCTGAGGCTATGGAGCTGCTTCGCAGGGAATATGCTTATGAGCTGGAATTATTAAAGGTGTCTCTTCCGGAGATTCAAGATATTCCGGCAGTCCGTTTCCATGAAGCAAAACAAATGATATCTGAGAAATACCGGCGCAGTATCACCGACTATGACGATTTTGAACCTGAAGAAGAAAAACTCTTATATGAATTGATTAAGAAAGAAACCGGCAGTGAATTCGTATTCGTAACCCATTATCCTGCGAGGAAACGTCCCTTCTATGCCATGGAGGATCCGGCTGATCCCCATGTCACCTTAAGCTTTGACTTAATATTCCGCGGATTGGAGGTAACCACCGGCGGCCAGCGAATTCATAATTACCAGGATCAGGTACAAAAGATGCTTTTCCGGGGCATGAATCCGGAGGCTTTCGATAGCTATCTTATGCTTCATAAGTACGGAATCCCTCCGCATGGGGGCCTGGGTCTCGGATTAGAGCGGTTTACGAGCCGGCTGCTGGAGCAGAATAACGTCAGATATTCCTCCATGTTTCCCAGGGATATGAAACGGCTGGTTCCGTAAAAATACAAAGAGCAGGTTATGAGGTATCCTATAAAGATTAATTTAATATGATTTTTAATGAGCGGACTGTCGTAGCAGGAAGCTGCAACAGCAGCTTGTAGAATAAAATAATTATTTATTGCATGAAAATACACCTTGAAAACAGATCCATCAAGGTGTATTTTTTGTCACTCTTTTCTAGTGGGGCTATTATGGATTAGCTCTGCCCTTAATCCGTCTGCTACTTCAATTGATCCATCTGCTCCTTACGGTGCTCCTGCTTTGCCTTCGCATTTTTGAAGGATCTGTCATCCATATGCTGGGCGTTGTGATTTAAATATCCCTCTGAATAAAGAAAACGTTTTTCCGTATTTTCCTTATAATCATTATTATAATTCTCCCCGTGAGCCAGAATGCTCTTCAGATTATCAATTTCATTCTGCCTGTCCTCATTGATCTGTTTTGCGTGCTCTATATTCTCAGGAGACTTGGAGATGTCAGAGTGTTCCTCCAGATGACGTTCTGTTCGTGTCTGTTTTTCCACCAGGTTAACCAGATGATCCACTCTGCGTTCGTTTTCTA
>JAFADH010000134.1 GCA_023424995.1 Bacillota bacterium
ATGTATACTTCATAAGCTGAAAAGGGTAAGGTATAGACAATGAAGGAAGCAATTAAAATACAGGAAAACGATAATGTGGCAATCGCCTTGAAGGATTTGGCCTCCGGTCAGACGGTCCGGCTTCCGGATGAGGAGGTAATACTCCGGGAGGATATTCCTGCCGGGCATAAATTCGCATTACAGGATATAAATACGGGCCGGCAGGTCATAAAATACGGGCATTCCATCGGCTTGGCAACCGTACCGGTCAAAAAGGGGGATTGGATCCATACCCATAATATAAAGACCGGTCTGGGGGATATTCTGGAATACCAGTATGAGCCGGGGAACGAGACCGTTAAGGCAGACGGTGCTTCGGCCTGTTTCCGGGGATACCGCCGGGAGAACGGCAGGGTAGGCATCCGCAATGAGATATGGATCATACCCACCGTAGGCTGTGTCAATGATATTGCCAGAACGCTGGAGCGGATGGGAAAGGAAATCCTTCCCCCCGAAGTGGATGAGATTGTTGCTCTGACGCACCCCTATGGCTGCTCCCAATTGGGAGATGACCAGCAAAACACCCAGAAAATACTGTCCGGGCTGGTAAAGCATCCGAATGCGGCCGCGGTCCTGGTCCTGGGCCTGGGCTGCGAGAACAATAACATCGAGGAGATGAAGAAGCAGATCGGCCCCTATCTGGTGGAACGGGTGAAATTCGTGGTATGTCAGGAATGGGAGGATGAGCTTGAGCAGGGACTGGAATGTCTCAGGGAATTGATCCGGTATGCCTCCCGGTATCAAAGAGAACCGATTCCGGCGGCTGAATTAGTCGTAGGACTCAAATGCGGCGGCTCGGACGGCTTGTCCGGCATTACGGCGAATCCTGCGGTAGGAGCCTTTTCCGATCTTCTCATTGCCCGGGGCGGAACCACAATATTAACGGAGGTCCCGGAGATGTTCGGTGCCGAGACCATTCTGATGAACCGCTGCGCCAATGAAGAATTATTTGAAAAGACGGTAGCCCTGATCAACGATTTTAAACAATATTACCTGGATTATGACCAGCCGATCTATGAGAATCCGTCTCCCGGCAATAAAAAGGGAGGGATCTCGACCCTGGAGGATAAATCCCTCGGATGCACCCAGAAATCCGGTAAATCCCCTGTGGAGGGTGTCATACGTTATGGAGAGCAGGTAAGGTCGAAGGGGCTTAACCTGTTAAGCGGGCCGGGAAATGATATTGTTGCGGCCACCGCCCTGGCAGCAGCCGGAGCCCATATCATACTCTTTACTACCGGAAGAGGCACTCCCTTTGGCTCGCAGGTGCCGACGGTCAAGATATCCAGCAACACTCCCCTGTACCGGAAGAAAGGAAACTGGATCGACTTTGACGCAGGAAGGCTTGTTACGGATTCTACTCTGGAGGAGCTTTCCGGGGAACTGTTCCGGTATGTGCTTGAGGTAGCATCAGGCAGGAAGGTAAAGAGCGAGGAGAACGGATATCGTGACATGGCTATCTTTAAGCAGGGAGTGACTTTGTAATCATATATGGCATTCAAATATGGTATTCAAAAACTTAGGTGCAGTTGCTGCTGTATCGAGGCTTTTGGAGCATGGCATATGGAATTGCAGACAAGCTGAATGACCGGCTTTCCGGTGCGCTGTACTGGCTATAAAGGTGGAAATAACGGACGGATTTTTTCTGAAATAAGATGTAATGCATAGAATAAAAAGATAAAACATGCTATACTCCCGGTATGGACTTCGTTCCTGACGGCGCCGTTTTCATCATATATTGATGGGAACTGTGTCCGTTCAAACGGAAAATGTGTCCGCTCAAGGTGAAGGATGCTCGCCTGGGAGATTATAAGCTTCATGCGGCCGGTTTATTTGTTATAATGAGATGATCTGCATGAAGTTTTACATTGTTTTATCTTTTTTCCATATCAAATATTAAGGAGGATGATGTTTATGCAGATCGGTATGAGATTACATGATACCATATCCGTGTCACTGGAAGAACGGCTCAGGCTTATTAAGGAGCAGGGGTTCCAGTGTGCCCATGTAGCCTTGTCCAAGGTGATCAATGAATTCAATGTGGATAACGATGCCTTGACCCCCGGACTTGCCATGCATCTGAAGAGGCTTTTTGAAAAGCATGAGATTGATTTTGCGGTATTGGGCTGTTATCTGAATTTGGCAAATCCGGATCCGGAACAGCTGAGGAGGATTACGGATACCTATAAGGCGCATATTCGTTTTGCCGCTTTATTAGGCGCAGGTGTGGTGGGAACGGAGACAGGCGCTCCCAATGTAAATTACCAATTCGAGCCTGCCTGCCACGGTGAGGAAGCGCTTCGGACCTTCATCCGTAATCTGAGGCCCGTAGTGGAATATGCGGAGAAGCTGGGAGTCATCGTAGCCATTGAACCGGTACGCAGGCATATCGTGTATAATTCCGGAAGAGCCAGACGGGTGCTGGATGAGATCGGCTCACCCAATCTCCAGATAATCTTTGATCCGGTGAATATGCTGGATGTGGATAATTATAAGCAGCAGGCGGAGGTTGTGCAGGAAGCGGTCGAATTATTGGGCAGGGATATTGCGGTTATCCATATGAAGGATTTCCGGGTGGAGGAGAACTCTCTGATCTCGGTGGCCGCAGGAGAAGGGGAGCTGGATTATCAGCCGGTCGTTAAGTATATCCGAAGGAACAAACCCTTCATTCACTGTACCCTGGAGGATACCAAGCCCCATAACGCCGTTAAGGCAAAGGAATATATCGAGGACTTATACAGGAAAGCGGAGTAGGATATAATTCTGCCGATTCATGCGGAGATTTGAACAGCTTAATGAGAGGATGACAGGATAATGCAAAGGATACATGTGGCCGCTGACGGGAAAGGGGATTGCCGGAGCCTGGGAGAAGCTCTGCGAATGATATCTCCCGGCAATACCGAACCGGTAACCATTTATCTCCATGAGGGAGTGTATAAGGAAAAGCTGGTTATCGACCGGCCATATATAACCCTGATCGGGGACGGTGCCGGCAAATCCGTGATTACCTATGATCATTATGCCAGGATGGTGATGCCGGACCTGAGTAACCGGGGGACCTTTCGAACTCAGACTCTGTTAATACATACCCATGATTTTACTGCAAAGGATTTGACCATTGAGAACAGCTCCGGGTTCGGCAGGGATGTGGGGCAGGCCATCGCCCTATATGTGGACGGAGACAGGAACAGCTTTTATCACTGCCGCATACTGGGAAGCCAGGATACTTTGTTTACGGGACCACTTCCGCCCTCCGCCTATCAGGCGGGAGGATTTACCGGACCGTTGGAGCACGCACCCAAGATCAACGGAAGGCAATATTATTATCAGTGCTATATCCGGGGAGACGTGGATTTTATCTTCGGCAGCGCTACTGCTTATTTTGAGGGATGCGAGATATTCTCGCAGAAAACGGATAATGCACCGGCAGCTCCTGACCCGGAGGAACAAAAAATATATGGATATATTACAGCAGCTTCCACTCCGGAGGGACAGGAATACGGTTATATCTTCCGTCGCTGCAGGCTAACGGGCGACTGCCCGGCCAACAGCGTATACCTGGGAAGGCCCTGGAGAAGCTTTGCTAAAACCGTATTCATAGAATGTGAGATGGGTGGACATATACGAAGGGAAGGCTGGCATGACTGGGATAAGAGGGAGGCCCATTCTACGGTTTTTTATGGCGAATACAAAAGCCGCGGACCCGGTGGAGATCCGGCTGGAAGAGCGGCATTTTCCAGACGGCTGACACAGGAGGCTGCGGGACAGTTTGCGAAAGAGTGGATTTTGTGGTGACTTTGTATTATGAAGAAAACCTGTATTATGAAGAAAACTTGTGTTATGAAGAAAACCTGTGATTATGAAGAAGACCTGTGGAAGCATATATTTTGAAGCATGAAGGTAATATTTTGAAGTTTTATAAGAGTATTAATTTAGAATATAAATTCAATTTTGAGAGTATATTTATTAAGCTCAGAAATATACCTATAAGCGTTGAAGAATACGTAATAAACGTTGAAAAATATTTATTGAACGTCGAAAATATGTATTAAGCTTTGGCGAATATCCATCGAACATTGAAGAATACCCATTGAACATAAAAATATCCATTAAGCTTGGTGAATATCTGTTAAGCCCTGAGAGTATCTGTCAGGCTTTTGAGTATATCTGTTAAGCCTTGAAGGTATATTCCTGAAGCATTGAAATTGTATTCTTGAAGCTTTGAAAGCTTGTTGATTTCTTTCTGGTATCATGATATGATTGACCTATTATCCATTCGGGATTAATAAATAATATAAGAAAATGGTGATGAAAAATGCCGATTAAAATTCAAAGCGACTTACCGGCTAAGAGGATTCTGGAAGATGAGAATATATTCGTGATGGATGAAACCAGAGCCATGCATCAGGATATCCGCCCGCTTAAGATTGCCATTCTGAATCTTATGCCCGTGAAAGAAGATACCGAGGTCCAGCTGCTGCGCAGTCTGTCCAATACTCCTCTGCAGGTGGATATTACCTTCTTAACCACAGGAACCTATGTAGGAACCCATACGCCGACCAGCCACCTGGATCAGTTCTACATGACCTATGAGGATGTGAAGGACCGTAAGTTCGACGGCTTGATTATTACGGGAGCACCGGTGGAGCTGATGGAGTTTGAAGAGGTGTCCTATTGGGAAGAGCTTAAGAATATTATGGCATGGTCAGTAACCAATGTAACTTCAACACTTCACATCTGTTGGGGTGCCCAGGCCGGTTTATATTATCATTATGGAATTAAAAAGGCATCCCTTAATAAGAAGATGTTTGGAATTTTTGAGCATCAGGTGAAGCAGAGAAAAATACCGTTCGTCCGTGGGTTTGACGATGTATTCTATGCACCCCATTCCAGATATACAACGGTAACAAGGGAGGAAATCGAAAAGCATAAAGACTTGATTATTCTGGCAGAATCAGAAGAAGCCGGCGTGTTTATCGTAATTAACGGGGATGGAAGGCAGATATTTGTCATGGGCCATCCGGAATACGACCGGATATCACTGGATAAGGAATATAAGCGTGATATTGCGAAGGGCCTTGAGATCGCACTGCCTAAGAATTATTATCCTGCCGACCAGCCGGAGCTTAAGCCCAACCTGGT
The DNA here is from genome assembly GCA_023424995.1 of Bacillota bacterium. Classification (GTDB taxonomy): domain Bacteria; phylum Bacillota; class Clostridia; order Lachnospirales; family Lachnospiraceae; genus Mobilitalea. Next base: position 5,182 of record JAFADH010000134.1, read on the forward strand.
ATGGAGGGCACATGCCAATGCAATGTATACCAATTGGCTTAATTATTATGTATATCAGGTAACACCGTACAATTTATAATAAAGCCCACTGTAAATATGGTGTTTTCGGGGATTGCAGCGATTTTTCGAAATTTACAAAGGGTTATAGCTTGTTGCAATTTGGTGTAATTTTATTAAGAAATTGGCGTAGTAGTGGCGTAGTAAATCAAATTCACCGGCGTAGTAAAATTAGTGTATAGATTGAGAAAGAATCTCATCAAAATTGAATGACTGAACATTAGCATAAGGACATTACTTAATAGGTGGTGTCCTTATTTTAGAACTAAAGATGCGATATATAGTATAGATGCTGAAAATATATATTATATTGAATTGGCAATAGAATTGGGCTATGCTACCATATATATATGGATTAGCGTTCGTTTATTGAAAATAAATATGGAGGAAACTATGAAAATAGCCAGTTTAGTCGGTCTAATCACTTCAATATTGATGGTAGCAGTTTATTTTAGATGGAATTTGAAAAATACACAACAAAGAAAATCTTAAATACAATATACTGGCATATATTTATGAGTTTTATCAATCTGCTTATATTATTGATAGACTTTCTGTTCCGTCATATATAGATGATATCAATGATAATTTTTTTGATCATCCCTTGACGTACGGTTTTGCGTACGGTATAATAAAATAAAGGAGGTGTTAATTGTGAATGTAATTAATGTAACAAATGCAAGACAAAGTCTATATCAGCTTATTTCAGATGTAAATGTTAACAATGAGCCAATTACTATAATAAATAATAAAGGTAAAAACGCAGTTCTCATATCGGAAGACGATTGGAACGCAATTCAGGAAACGAATTACATTAATTCAATTACCGGACTTGCAGATCAAATTATTGCAGGTGGAAATGCACCATTAGAGGAATGTGTTCCGGAAGAAGAGGTACAATGGTAAATGTACAGAATAGTTTATGATAAACAGGCTGTTAGGGATATCCAAAATTTAAAATCTGCTAAGCTTGATGAAAAAGCAAAAGAATTAATTGAAATAGTAAGAAGAAATCCGTTCCAGAATCCTCCGCCTTATGAGAAATTGGTTGGAAATCTAAGCCGGTTCTATTCCAGAAGAATCAATATTCAGCATAGATTTGTTTACCTGGTATATGAAGAAAAAGTAATAGATGATAATGGAGATACCGAATATAATGGTACGGTTAAAATTGTTAGTATGTGGTCACATTATGATAAAGCAAGATAATAAGATTATTATTTATAATAAACATTATAAGCCACTAAAATATCATTTAGGTAAAGCTATAAATCTATACCTACGATGATATAAAGTGGCTTAAATCTTTGTATGGGATTAAATTAGCTGACAGTCTAAGGTGGCATCCTTATTTTAGGTGCTAATAATTGTATATAAATGTAGATAACTATATTAGGCCATGTATCCGGTTTTTACTTCTTGACTGATTATAGATAAATGTGATACTATAAAGGAACAAATGTTTGGATGAAAGACTGATATATCAAAAGCTGCTTCAAACATTGTTAATATAGAATGCGATATAAGTTATTATTAATAAGAAGTAGTAAAAGGGAAAAAGATTAAGAGATTTATAGGAATCTATTTTCAGTATTACCGATATATGATACAATAAACAAATATGATTTAATTGGATTGATCTGAGCAATAAAATGAAAGTAAGATCAGCTTAGTTATTATTTTCTTGTTTATTTAAGTAATCTTTGAGTATTAGATTTACATATTGAGAAAAGGACCGGTCATCATTTTCTGCCAGTTTTTTAAATTCATAATATCATCATCTAAAGTTATGCTTACTTTTGACTTCAATGGTTCCCATAAAATCACTCCTTTGTCGCATAATATATCATCAAATCATAAATAGTATTGACGTATACTATAAAGTAGTATGAAGTAGGATAAAACATGTTAGTGGGAGGAGATACCAATGAAAAAATTATTAATTACATTATCCGTGGCAATGTTTTTTGTGCTGAATGGATGTTCCGGCTTAGGTACAGTGACACAAGCCGGATATAACAAATTAAAAGCAGAGTTGGATGCTGTTGATGCTGAGAATCAAGAATTAAAGGTGAAAATTGCAAATTTAGAAGCTCAGCTTGCTGCATCAGGTACTGAAAATGGAGCGCAGGCAACTGAAATCACACCTACCGAAAATCCATCTGGAGAAATGACAAATGATGAATTAGAGGAAAAACTGAAAGAACAATCAATCTATGTTGTTTCTACGGATTATATAATACAGGATGATCAGTATAAAGCATTATATCCGGATATGCTTAATGCCGTTATTAAAAATAATTCCGGAAAAGATATAAAGACGGCAGCAGTGGCATTTGCCGCCTGGGATGAGAATAAATTACCGGTAAAAATAGTAGGTCAGTTTAATCTTGGCGGCAGTTATATTAAAGAAGTTGACTTTGGCGATGTTAATCTGGTGGACGGAGCTACCTTCGGAGAAAAAAAGGGTTTCTCTTTGAGTGACGACTGCGATAATATAAAAACCATTAAAGCCATAGCGGTAAGCTATACGGATTTTGACGGTAATACATGGAGCAATCCATACTATAAAGTATGGAAATTAGCATATGAAGATAAGAAATTAAAAGAGTGATTTCGCCGGAAGAAAAATGATTGAGGGCACTATTCAGGAGAGCAACCGCTTAATGGGATACTGTAATAATTATTGGGGATACCGGGTGGCACCATACATTTTATAGCTGCTTTATTAACATATTGATAGGGGACGAGGATATGAAGTTCATCAGCGACCTGCAGAATAATCCTGCTGTTTTACTGACGCTTGTGATTGCTATCACGGGCATCAGCATTATTGTTGTGTTAATAATCGTAATATACCGCCTCCAATATGAGAAAAAGGTTACCAATGCCGCCGTGGAATTAAAGAGGATAACTAATAGTATCCGTGCGGGTCTGGTGCACTTTGTTCTTGAGGATTATTGCAGGATATTATATGCCAGTCAGGGTTTTTATGAAGTAT
>JAFADH010000153.1 GCA_023424995.1 Bacillota bacterium
CCTACCGGGAGAAGATGGCGGAAGCCGGCATTCGGCCGGAGGATGTTAAGAGCCTGGAGGATTTAAAGCGGCTGCCCTTTACCGACAAAAAGGACTTACGGGATAATTATCCCTTTGGATTATTTACGGTTCCTAAGAAGGAGCTGGTCCGGATCCACGCTTCATCAGGAACTACGGGCAAGCCCACGGTAGTAGGCTATACCGGGAAGGATCTCGCTACCTGGACGGAATGTGTGACCAGAATAGCAGCCATGGGCGGAGCCGACGGGGAGGATGTGGTCCAGATCTGCTTCGGTTATGGTATGTTCACCGGTGCTTTGGGCCTGCATTACGGTCTGGAGAATATGGGAGCTACGGTCTGCCCGACTTCTTCCGGCAATACCCGGAAGCAGATTATGTATATGCAGGATTTTGAAACCACCATACTGGTCGCTACACCTTCCTATGCATTGCATATGGGAGAGGTGGCAAGACAGATGGGAATCGACCCCGGCAGGGATCTTAAGATAAGGATCGGCCTGTTCGGGGGAGAGGGAATGACGGAGCCCATGCGGCAGGAGATGTATAAAATCTGGGGTGAGCGCATGCTGGTGACCCAGAATTACGGTATGAGCGAGTTGATCGGACCCGGGGTGTCCGGTGAATGTCTCCATCTGTGCGGTATGCATATCAATGAAGACCATTTCATACCGGAGATCATAAATCCTGAGACCGGAGAGGTATTGCCTCCCGGAGAGAAGGGAGAGCTGGTAATCTCCTGTATCACCAAGGAAGCGCTTCCGCTGATCCGTTACCGTACCAGAGATATCTCGCGGCTTATGTATGAACCCTGTCCATGCGGAAGAACCACGGTCCGTATGGAGAATCTGTCCGGACGGTCGGATGATATGCTTATTATCCGCGGTGTGAATGTATTCCCCTCGCAGATAGAAGAGGTACTGCTGAAGGTTCCTGAGATCGGTGCCCATTATGAAATCGTGGTTGACCGGAAAAACCATCTGGATTACATGGAGATTAAAGTGGAGCTGGCAGATGAATCCCTGCTGGATTCCTATGCCAGGCTTGGGGAACTGGAGCAGCGAATAAAAAACAGCTTACGGGTTGTATTAGGCCTGGATGCTATGATAAAATTAGTTGCGCCCAGAAGTTTACAGAGGTTTGAAGGGAAGGCAAAGCGGGTGACCGATCTTAGAAAGGATCTGCAGGTTACAGTATAAATACATTATAGATATGAAATATAAGTAAAGGCATCGGAGCATGTAAACATGTGAAGGGCTGTTAAGTAAGCCGGATAAGTGCAGGAATACCTGGTACTCTGAAACCCTTAAAACTTTACTTTGTACTTGTCTGATTGTCCAACTGCAGCGTTGTCGTCAGTCGCTGTAGCTATCGCTACAGCGCCCTCCTCCGCCTTGCATTTGAATAATCATCCTGCGTCCAAAGCAACGATTAAGGAGTTACAGAGTATGGCGGGCAGAATAATTGACAGACAACCGGTTTACATATGGATAGAGGAAGTAACGCCGCATTAAATTGCAGCGGAGTTGCTGCCGTTTGTAAAATGAAAGGAGCTTTACATATCATGTCAGAGAAAGTAATTATGCTCGGCAACGAAGCCTTTGCCCGGGGGGCCTATGAGGCAGGCTGCAAGGTATCGGCGGCATATCCGGGTACTCCAAGTACGGAGATAAGCGAGAATATCGTAAAATATAAGGAGATCTACTCGGAGTGGTCGCCCAACGAGAAGGTTGCCATGGAGGTGGCAATCGGTGCCTCCGTCAGCGGGGTGCGGGCTCTTGCGTCCATGAAGCATGTAGGACTTAATGTGGCTGCCGATCCCCTGTTTACCGTATCCTATATCGGTGTGACCGGCGGACTTGTTGCCATCATAGCGGATGATCCGGGACTTTACAGTTCCCAGAATGAACAGGATACCAGAGCGATTGCCAGGGCGGCGAAGGTTCCGGTACTGGAACCTTCGGACAGCGGTGAGGCAAAGGAATTTGTTAAGTTTGCCTTCGAGCTTAGTGAGAAATATGATACTCCGGTTATCGTAAGATCAACCACGAGGCTGTCCCATTCCCAGGGTATGGTAGAGCTTGGGGAACGGACGGAGACAGAAGATAAACCCTATGTCCGGGATATCGCCAAGAATGTTATGATGCCCGGCAATGCCAAGGGGCGGCATCTTATTGTAGAAAGCCGGGAAGCGGCCTTAATGAAGGATGGTAACAGCTTTCCCATTAATAAAGCGGAATATAAGGACCGGAAAATCGGTTTCATCACTTCCGGTATTCCTTATCTGTATGTAAAGGAAGCCTTTCCGGAAGCTTCCGTACTTAAACTGGGCATCATAAATCCTCTGCCCAGGGGATTAATTGAAGAATTCGCTTCCAACGTTGAGACCTTGTATGTGATTGAGGAACTGGATCCCATCATCGAAGAGCAGGTGAAGTCCTGGGGGATAAAAGCCACAGGTAAAGAGATATTGACCGTTCAGGGGGAGTATTCCGCCAATATGCTGAAGAAAGCGATCAACCGTGAGAAGCTGGTGACGGCACCGGCAGCACAGGTGCCGAACCGTCCTCCGATTCTCTGTCCGGGATGTCCTCACAGAAGTGTCTATTCGGTTTTGAATAAATTAAAAATCCATGGAGCAGGTGATATCGGCTGTTATACCCTGGGTGCGGTGGCGCCCCTGGGTGTGGTGGATACCACGGTCTGCATGGGAGCAAGCATCTCCTCCCTGCATGGAATGGAGAAGGCAAAGGGCAGGGATTTTATCAGGAATTGGGTGGCAGTCATCGGGGATTCGACCTTCCTGCATACCGGTATCAATTCTCTGATGAATATGGTATATAATAAAGGGACCGGTACTGTGATGATACTGGATAATTCCACAACCGGTATGACAGGACATCAGGATCACGCTGCAACGGGCAGGACATTAAGCGGCGAGCCTGCGAATGCAATTGATCTGTCAGCCCTGTGCAAGGCGGTGGGCGTCAGGCATGTGTATGAGATTAATGCCTTTGACACCGATGAGCTGGAGAAGACAGTGAAGGAGGCGGCCGCACTGGAAGAAGTGGCCGTTATCATAACCAAATCCCCCTGCGTATTGCTGGATAAAAAAACAGTGAGAAAGCAATACCGCATCCTGGCCGATGTCTGTAAGAAGTGCGGCATGTGCATGAAACCCGGCTGTCCGGCGATTACCAAACACAATGACGGAACCATATTGATCAACGAAACCATGTGCAACGGCTGCGGATTATGCGAGACCTCCTGTAAATTTGGCGCTATTGTACATAATTAAAATACCGTCAGCAGGAAACCGGATCGGGAGCGGAACCGGTAATGATAAGATGCTTTCAGAGGATATTGGAGGATATATGGAGACAAAAAATATAATGATAGTCGGTGTGGGAGGACAGGGAACACTGCTTACCAGCAGAATTCTCGGGGCGCTCACCATACAGGCCGGATACGATGTAAAGCTCTCTGAAGTACATGGCATGGCTCAGAGAGGCGGAAGTGTAGTAACCTTTGTCCGGTATGGAGATAAGGTATACGAGCCTATCGTGGAGGAAGGACAGGCAGATGTTTTAATTGCCTTCGAGCGACTGGAGGCCTTGCGGTATGCGCATTTCCTTAAAAAGGACGGTGTTATCATCGTAAATGACCAAAGAATCGATCCCATGCCCGTAGTAATCGGTGCCGCGAAATATCCGGAGAATATTCTGGAAGACCTGGAGAAGGAATACAGGGTATACCGGGTAGATGCCATGGACGAGGCAAAAAAACTGGGCAATAGCAGAGTCTTCAATGTTATTGTACTCGGCGTGGCGGCACAGCACATGAATTTTACCGGAGAGGAATGGCTTAAGGTAATTGAAGAGACAGTTCCGGCCAGGACCGTGGAAATTAATAAAAAAGCCTTTGAAGCCGGATACCGGCTTCACTAAGTACATAGGCTGCAGCAATTAATAAAGGAGGGTATTGGGATGATCAGACAGCTATCCGTATTTATTCAGAATGAAATAGGAAGTCTGGCAGGCGTCACATCAGTATTAAAGAATAACGGAATAAACCTTAGGGCGATCGCTTCCTTTGATACGCCGGAATTTGCTATTCTCCGGATGGTGGTTGATCAGCCGGATAAGGCCAGGGAACTTCTGTCGGAGGCTGGTTATGCCGTAAAGGTATCCGAAGCCGTGGCAGTGGAGCTTAAGGATAAGCCGGGAGAACTGGACGGCATGCTTCATGTCATAGCGGACGAAGGGATCGCCGTCAATTATATCTACTCCATCGTTCTCCGGAACGGGAAAGCGCCTTTGATGATACTGAACACGGATGATCTGGCAGGAACCACGTCGGTATTGAAGGAGAGAGGCTATATGGTAGCGGAAGAGGGGGATTTATTAGCATGATCTGGAACGAGACCAAGGAATGCATGAGCCGGGATGAGATCCACAGCCTGCAAAGTGCACGTCTTAAGAAAATGGTGGACAGAGTCTATCATAATGTAGAGTTCTACCGCAGAAAAATGCAGCAGATGGGACTGGAACCGGGTGATATCAACAGTATAGATGACTTGAGGAAGTTACCCTTTACTACGAAGAATGACTTAAGAGACAGTTATCCCTTCGGACTTTTTGCAGTACCTCAATCGGAAGTGGTCAGGATCCATGCCTCCTCAGGCACTACCGGAAAAGCAACCGTAGTCGGGTATACACGCAAGGACATCGAACTTTGGCAGGAATGCGTAGCCAGAGTACTTGCCATGGCAGGGGTCGGCAAGAGGGATAAGATACAGGTGGCATACGGTTACGGATTATTTACCGGAGGACTCGGTCTTCATTACGGTGCGGAGAACCTGGGAGCCACGGTAATTCCCATGTCTACCGGTAATACCCAGAAGCTGATCACCATGATGCAGGACTTCGGCGCTACAGCCATAGCCTGCACCCCTTCGTATCTGCTGCATATTGCCGAGACTCTGGAAGAAGCCGGACAGCTTGGTAATATACGGCTGAAAGCAGCCATCTGCGGTGCGGAGCCCTGGACGGAGAACATGAGAAAAGAGATTGAAGCAAAGCTCAGTCTGAAGGCCTATGACATCTACGGCCTGAGTGAGATCCTGGGACCCGGCGTGGCTGCGGATTGTGAATATCATCAGGGACTTCACGTATATGAGGATCATTTCGTGCCTGAGATCATTAATCCGGATACACTGGAGCCATGTAAGGAAGGTGAGACCGGCGAGCTGGTATTTACTACGATTACCAAGGAAGCACTTCCCTTGTTCCGCTACCGGACCAAGGATCTCACCAGCATTACCTATGATAAGTGTGAATGCGGAAGAACTATGGCACGGATATCCAGATTTAAAGGGCGTACCGACGATATGCTTATTATCCGCGGCGTGAATGTGTTCCCCTCCCAGGTGGAAGCGGCGCTCCTTGAGATCGCGGAGACCAGTCCGCATTATCTTCTGATTGTGGACCGGGTCAATAATCTGGATACGCTGGAGGTACAGGTGGAAGTGGAAGAACGCTTCTTCTCCGATGAGATTAAAGAATTGGAGAAACTGTCCCATAAGATTGCCCATGTGCTTTTATCGGCGCTTGGACTGTCTGTGAAAGTGAAGCTGGTAGAACCGAAGACCATACAAAGATCGGAAGGAAAAGCCAAGCGTGTTATCGACAGGAGAGTGTTGATATAACCGGAGGAACGGCACTTAACAAAGTTGCTGGTAGGGATTATCGATAAGGAGGTATATATGGTTATCAGGCAATTATCTGTTTTTATGGAGAACAGGGAGGGCAGGCTGGAGCGGGTTACCGAGGTGCTGAAGGAAAGGAATATCAATATCGCATCCTTCAGTCTTGCAGATACGTCGGAATATGGCCTGCTGCGAATGATTGTATCCGAGCCGGAGGAAGGCAGGAAGGTACTTAAGGAAGAAGGCTATTCCGCATCACTGACCGATGTGATCGCCGTAAAGATTGCACAGAAACCGGGAACACTTCATGAGGTGCTCAAAGTATTATCCGATGCCGGTTTAAGTATTGAATATATGTATACCCTGGCCACCACCGGCAGGGATACCTCAATTATCATGAAATTGTCCGATCTGCAGAAAGCTCTGGCTATATTGGAGACCGGCGGATATGAGGTATGTACTGCCCGGGAGGCTTACGGAATCAACAATCATGTATAGAATATAATTTACTTGCGAATATTGCTCCAAAGTCCCGAAAAGCTTTAGTCTTTAAGCTTTCCGGGGCTTTTTGCATTTCCGGGATAACTTTTTTACCGGAGCTTTTCTTTAAATTTATTTTAAGGTTTGTCTGATATTCTTATTATACCATATCCGCAAGCTCATATGGTATCGGTGCTTTGCGCCGGAGATGTGCACTCGCTTTAACCGGCGCGGTATAAGCATCAGGCTTTGCAGATGCAAATTTATTATCAGGAGTTGATAAATTGAACGCAGTTGATAACTGTATTGCTTTAATCCCAGCCTATGAACCGGAGGCATTGTTGATTGATCTGCTTTGCGATGTGCAGCGGAACGGTCTTACGGCTGTTGTGGTTGACGACGGCAGCGGCAGTTCATATTCCGGCATATTTGCCCGTGCTTCTTTGCTTTCCGTGGTGCTGACCCATGAGGCTAATAAGGGAAAGGGACGTGCCATTAAGACGGGCCTGTCTTATATCAGCGAACATTATAAAGGCAATTATGTGGTGGTCACTTTGGATGCCGATGGGCAGCACAGGGTGTCCGATGCCGTGAAAATCTGTAAAATGGCGCAGGATAGTCCGGATATGCTGGTACTTGGCAGCAGAAAGCTGAAAGACAATGTTCCTGTAAAGAGCCGTTTTGGAAACACGGTTACCCGTTGTGTCTATTATCTTTCCACCGGGTTGCATATTCACGACACCCAGACAGGGCTCCGTGCATTCAGCTCATCTTTGATTCCCTTTTTGATGAATGTGGCTGGGGAACGGTACGAATATGAGATGAATGTTCTGCTGGAGTGCCCTTATAGGAATATTCCGGTGAAAGAGGCCGGGATCGATACGATCTATCTGGATAATAATTCGGCTTCCCATTTTGATATGATCAGGGATTCTTACAGAGTGTACCGGGAGATCATCAAATTCTCCGCATCTTCCTTTATCAGCTTTCTTGTGGATTACGGAGCGTATATCCTCATGCTGGCCATGACCTCAGGGCTGGGCAGCGCAATCAGCCTTCGCATATCCAATATCGCTGCCCGGATCATCAGCGCCAGCGTAAACTATACCATTAACAGGAGATTGGTTTTTAAGAGTGACCGAGGTATTATGAAATCCATTCTCCAATATTTTGCACTGGCAGCGGTTATCCTGGCCGGCAATACATTTCTATTGGGTATTTTTGCGGAAAAATTGGGAATGAACCGGTATGTGTCAAAGATAATCACCGAGCTTGCCTTCTTTACCATGAGCTGGCTGGTGCAAAGGTATCTTATATTCAGGCGGAAAGGAAGAATGCAAAAGTATGAAGGGTAACTTAAACCGGAGGGATATATACAGAAAAACCAATGTGCATAAAACCGGAAAATATACCTGGGCTGTCCTGTATGCGATACTGCTCACTTCATTTACGGTTTATGCTATTTTAGATACCTTCGTAATTGCAAGAGTCTATTCCGTCATCCCGTCCAACGAATCAGATAATCCGGCAGTTACTCCGGACGAAGCAGAGGTTTCTCCAGCCGCTGATAATGCGGTCATTACGGACAGCACCTATCGTGACCGGAATATCAGTATCACGATCAGCAGGTACAGGGAATATGAGACGGATATCTATGTGGCTGATATTATTCTTTCGGATGCCGGGTATCTGAAAACAGCGTTTGCCCAAGGATTATACGGGAGGAATATAACGGAAAAGACCTCCTCCATCGCAGCTGCCAACCAGGCGATACTGGCTGTTAACGGAGATTATTACGGAGCACGGACCGTGGGCTATGTCCTGAGGAACGGTGTCCTGTTTCGTGAAGCGGCGTCAGAAGGCCGGGAAGACCTAGTCGTATGGGCTGACGGGTCCCTTGAAGTCATTACCGAGGACGGGGTCTCAGCTTCACAGCTTAAGGAGGAGGGCGCGCTGCAGATCCTGTCCTTTGGCCCCGGGCTTGTCGTTGACGGAACAATATCGGTCTCTGAGGGCTATGAGGTAGACAAGGCAATGACGAGCAATCCCAGGACAGCCATCGGAAGAATTGACGGGCTGCATTATATTTTCCTGGTTTCAGACGGGCGGACAAGTGAGAGCGAGGGCCTGACACTTTATGAGCTTGCAGCATTTATGAGCGGACTTGGTGCGGCAACGGCATATAATCTGGATGGCGGCGGTTCATCCACCATGTATTTTAACGGGGAGGTCGTCAATAACCCCACCACGAACGGAAAATCCATCAAGGAGAGGAGCGTGAGCGATATTGTTTATATCGGTTACTGATTCACAGAAAAAGCATATCGCCGTAACAGGCTTTGTCTACCTGCTGGTTTCACTGTTCTGTATTTTGTTTGGGTTCATCTATGAAAGGTTTAGCCATGAGGTATATTCGGGCCACATGATCTATGCATTCGCATATCCTCTGGCGGGGGGTGTTCTGCCCTTCTACGGCTTATCTGTGAGCTCCTGCAGACGGATGCCCGGCAGACTGGCATTAAATCTGTATCATTCCGGAATCGCCGCGCTGACGGTGGGCAGCATATTCAAAGGGATACTTGAAATCTACGGTACGGCCAATGACCTGGTGAGGGTCTACTGGTTCTGCGGCTTCACAATGGCCGGCATCGGGGCTGTTATGTATCTGGCCGGTCTTATTTTGTATGAAACAGATTCAACGGGAAAAAATGTGTGATTCTGCGGAAATGGTAATAATTATAACCAAAGAAAATTATATAGTTTGCAATTTAAAAATAATTAAAAATTACTTGACAAAGCAAAAGAATCTATGATATTTTAATGCATATAATACATAGCGATTATATATTATATCATTGAATCATAATATTGCTGCTCTGATTGGACCACCAAAGGACGAAGGCTGAGGCTTTCGTCCTTTTTGCGTTTATCGGACAAAAAGCGGGCGGCATACGTATTCAAACGGCTATTGATTATAGGTAATGTGCGAAGAAGGAGGGAACGGACAAATGTTTGATAATATTCGGCTTATCATGCCTGTCAGCGTACGCGCACGATGTTTGCGGTATCATATGAAGTTTAAAACAAAATCGAAAGGAAATTATAATACATCATATGAACAGTAAACTTGTAACCATAGGCAAAAAAATCCTGTCACTTGACAGGCTGCTGGGAATCTTTTTATTCTTTGGATTATGGGAGTTTCTCCCGCGTGCCGGGCTTGTTAACGCCAATTTTCTTCCGCCCTTCACTGTTGTTGTCGCAAAGTTCCTGGAGCTGCTCGCATCCGGTGTCTTGTTAAAGCATGTAGGCGTCAGTCTGCGCCGCAGTATTATCGGGCTTGCCCTCGGATTTTCGATTTCGGTTCCCCTGGGAGTATTGATCGCTTCATTCCGACGTTTGGAGTATTATCTTGACCCGCTTATCCAGTCTCTCCGGCAGACCTCCATTATTGCCTTACTGCCTGTCTTTATGCTGTTTTTCGGAATCAGGGAGTCGGCAAAGTATGCCATAGTATGCTGGGGGGTGTGGGCGCCGCTTCTGCTGAACACAATTAACGGGGTGAAAAGCGTTGATCCTGCTTTAATAAAAGCGGCGAAATCCATGGGAGCAAACCGGTTCGTGGTATACACCCGCGTTATCTTCCCGTCGGCATTCCCAACCATCGTTACAGGACTGCGCCTTGCGGCCACTTCCTCCCTGCTGGTGCTGACTGCCGCGGAGATGATGGGAGCAAGCAAAGGACTCGGCTTCATGCTATATGATGCCCAGATGAAATATCAGGTTCCGCGCATGTATTCGGCAATACTTACAATGTCAATTCTTGGCATTACGTTGAATTATCTGCTCGTTCTCCTGGAGAAGAGGGTTACGCGCTGGAAGCCAAAAGCTTCATAGCAAGGCAAATTATAAATAAAGTAAAACAGGAAAAGAGGAAAATTATGAAAAAATCTATATTTACCATAACAGCTGCAATGATTCTGTCGGTCGTTCTTCTGACCGCCTGTGACAAAACATCCGATTCGCCGTCGGCTCCCACCGAAGCACCTGCATCAACGGATGTTCCGTCCGGCAATACGCCCACCGAAGCACCCGGCACATCAGACGGTACGCCTGCAGAAGCATCTGGCGAAACTGCGGCCGAACCGGAGTACGGTCCCGACGGAATCGCTTTTGCAGACGGAAAGCTTACGGAGCGTTTTACGCTGAAGCTTGTAAGACCGACACAGTTCAATGATGCTATTTTTGCCGATCTTGAAGGCTTTTACGATGAAGTGGGCCTCGACATAGAGTACATAGATTCTCTGCCGCAGAACGTAAGCCTTGCACAGGCCGTGCAGTCCGGTATCGTTGATGTATTCGGTTCAGGGCATACGACGAACATCGTACTGGCACGCCAGGCAGGAGTGAATTTAAAAATCGTCAACGCCGGTACCGAGGATTCGGCGAATTTCGACCAGACTCACATGACCTGGTTTGTACAAGAGGACAGTCCGATTCAATCTGCGGCCGACCTTAAGGGAAAAGTTATCGCAATATCCGGTCTTGGGGGCTGTGCGGAGTTATGGACCTATGTTCTTCTTGCTCAGAACGGTCTGGCTGCAGAGGATATTGAGATTACGGTCATTACACCGGAAACGGCTATAGAACAGGCGCTGCGCCAGGGCAATATTGATGCCGCTATTCTCCATGGTCCGAATAATGTGGTGGCTGATAACACCGGCGGTCTGCGTGTAATCGCAAAGAGTTATGACATAGCTGCCGGAGAAGGCAACGGTGCGTTATCCGCTGTGGGTGTCCGGGCGTTCACCGAAGAGTTCATAGCCGAACACCCCGCCGTTGTCAAGGCATATGTAACCGCGGCAAACCGTGCACAGGTATGGGCAAACGCGAATTATGAGGCTGCCCTTGCAGATTCCGCAGAGTTCCTTGACTTGGAGCCCGAGCTGATTGCCGGCTGCCCGTATACCAAATCCCTCTGGGTGGAAGAGGAAAGACTCCAGTTCTGGATTGATGCGGCTGAAAAATACAGTTTCCCGGGATTTGAGACTCCGGGAGCGGTTAATGTGAAGGATCTCTACACGAATGACTATAATCCGTTCTATCTTGGAGAATTAACCGAGTAAGCACCGGATGGAATGCAAAGGATACAGGTACGGGAGTGAGCTTCCGTACCTGAAAATAAGCGATCCGATGGAGTATGCACAGATCCCCTTGTATTAAAACAGGGAAAGTAAATAATAAGGAGTAGATAAATGTCAGACGCTGCTAAAATTGAAATACGAAATTTAAAACGGATTTTTAAAAAAAGAGGCTCTAACGAGGCCTTTAACGCATTGTCGGACTTTGACCTGACAATCCGGGAAGGAGAATTTGTTACAGTCGTAGGGCCATCGGGCTGTGGGAAAAGTACATTGCTTGACATACTTATCGGGTTGTCAAAGCCTGATGACGGACAAATACTCATCGACGGCAAACAGATATCAGGTCCTGCACTTGACCGGGGTATCGTACTGCAGGGCTATGCACTGTTCCCGTGGAGGTCGGTGCGCCGTAATATTGAGTTCGGGCTTGAGATCAAGCATGTTCCGAAGAGAGAACGTGCGGAAATCTCCGGTCATTTTATTAAGCTGGTCGGGCTCGAGGGCTTCGAGAATCACTATCCCTACGAGCTCTCCGGGGGTATGCAGCAGCGCGTTGCGATCGCCCGGGCTCTTGCCTATGACCCGGAAGTATTGCTGATGGACGAACCTTTCGCAGCGATCGATGCCCAGACCCGTGAGCTGATGCAGGATGAGCTGCTGTCTATCTGGGAAAAGACAGGAAAGACAGTGATATTCGTCACCCATAACATAGAGGAAGCGGTAGGATTGGCAGACCGCGTAGCGGTTGTATCGAAGAGCCCCGGACGCATCAAGGAAGTCATTCAGGTCGAGCTTCCTCGTCCCCGAAGAATTGCGGATGTCCGCAACAATGCCGATTTTCGTACAATTTCTCACCATGTGTGGGAGCTTTTACAAGACCGCGTACCGGTATCGGAGCAGAATGCAGCCGGTGTTTAGGGACGGCAATCAGCGGGACGTAATATACGGATAATTTAGAGGTGGACAGATGGGTATATTGATTAAAAATGCCAGTGTTTTTGATGGAAAGCATTTTGATTTAATAAAAGATGCAAATATCATCATCGAGAAGAATTTGATCAGGGAAATAACAGGAGGCAGCATCCCGGAATGTAATTTTGATAAAGTGATTGACGCAAAGGGGAGAACGGTCATTCCGGGGCTGACGGATGCCCATGTGCACCTTTATTTTAATGGGCAGGGAGTAACCGACACAATGAGGGTTGATGAAAAGGCGGTCCGTTCTGTCCGGTTTGCCAAAGACATGCTGCTTCGCGGCTTTACTACAGTGCGTGATGCCGGAGGCGTCGTTTACGGTCTGAAGACAAATATTGATAATGGTTATCTTGACGGACCAAGAATTTTTCCTTCCAATGCATTTATATCCCAAACCAGCGGACATGGAGATACGAGGGCCGGCAGAGGAGAGGAGAGAATCCTGGACGGGATTTACTCATCCGTAAGTATCAATAGCAAAGGAACCGTATTGGCTGACGGAGTACCTGAAATATTGCGGGCAGTAAGAGAGCAGCTGTTCCTGGGAGCATCGCAGATCAAGATTATGGCCGGGGGAGGGGCGGCCTCTGCCTATGACCCAATTCAGACAGTGCAGTTTACCCTGGAAGAGATGAGGGCGGCCGTAGAGGCAGCTTATGATTACGGAACCTATGTCATGGCTCATCTTTATACGGCAGCCTCTATGCAGCGGGCCGCACAAGCCGGTGTTAAGAGCTTTGAACATGCAACGGTTATGGATGAGGAATCGGCTAAGATGATAGCTGCGAATGGCATATGGGTAACTCCCGGACCCCAGTGCGGCAGAGAAATCAGGGAAGGGGCATTCCCTGAAGCAAAATTGAAAAAAATCCAATTCATACGCCGGGGAGAGGCCTTAACCACGGAGCTGATTAATAAATATGACATACCGATCGTGTTCGGAACAGATGCTTTTGGCGATCCTGTCAGGGTGGATGCCCATCAGCTGGATGATTTTAGATTTTTTAAAAAGCGCTTTGGCAGCTTTAAGGGAATCGTAGCAGCTACAGGTAATATCTATGAGCAGATAAAGCTTACCACATATCAGAATCCATATCCGGAAGGGAAAATAGGAGTTCTCGAAGAAGGCTCCTTCGCCGACCTTCTTATAATTGAAGGCAATCCGGTAGAGGATTTGGATATCTTAGCAGACCGGAATAATATAAAATTGATTATGAAGAATGCGGTTGTTTACAAAGATACATTGCAGCCATCACGCTGCATATAAATAAAAGACACGTTGCATATGTGCAGCCGTGCACAATACAACTTTTACAGTCATCACACTGCGTATACATAAAAGACATGCCATTTGTTCATGCAAGCATGACATAAGTCCTAGCTTTATGAAAGAAGCCTCTTTTCATGGAGATTATGTCGACAAATATTTGTGAAATAATGTTTGACACAATTGGGAAAGAGTGTTATGATTACTGTGTTGCCGAATATTCCGGCATCAATATATTTTATATTTTTTTGGAGGATTTTTTCATGAACAAAGGTACAGTTAAGTGGTTCAACAATCAAAAGGGATTTGGATTTATCTCTGACGAGCAGGGTAACGATGTATTCGTACACTACAGCGGTCTTAACATGGACGGTTTCAAGTCTTTAGAAGAAGGCCAGGCTGTTGCATTTGAAGTGGTTCAGGGAGCTAAAGGCCCTCAGGCAACTAACGTAACAAAATTATAATCAATGTTGGGTTTACAGTGTACCTTTTTCTGAACTATAAATTTTGTTTTTTAAGAAATAAGTTTATAAAGAAATAGCGTTATATTGTGTGGAACGATTGATTAAAGGTTATCCTTAAGGAGCATTCCTTAAGGATAACTTTTTTATTATCCTTTGGGATAACCTTTTTATGGTATTATATTAACTGCCGGCAGGAGTGCGCAGCCTGTACCTGTCAACCAGTTTATCCAGCATATAATGAAGCGGCTTAAACAATACAAGTGCTGCCAGGAAATTCGAGATACCGTGGGTGATATCAAAGGGTATTCCGGCTATCCAGTACGCAGTGCCTGTGGCGATGCCTCCGGTTATAAAGTAAGGTATGGAGCATAAGGCCCCAAAGAACAATCCATAGATACCGGAGATAACCGCCCATAATATCTGGTTACGAAGCGTATGAAAAAATAATGCAATAGCATAAAGTATGGTCCACACATACAGGTAATTCAGCCACCACAATCCAATTCCGTATATGGCGCCCTCAAGGACAACAAATACATACACGATGAATATTGTTTTACGCCCATAGGTTAAGGTATACAGAATAATCAATATGGAGACAAGCTCCACATTGGGGATAAAGCTTAAGGTTACCTGGACTACCAGAAGTATGGAGCTTAACAATCCGATAATCACAATATCATGAATCCAGATGGGCTTCTGATTTTTCTTCCTGTTCATTCCGGTATCAGTATCCGACTGTAAGTGTGAGCTCATAATGATCACCATCCGCTATCGGTGTCGTATCTGCCCCGGTATATACGTCTTCTCCGCCTTTTGTGATACACCACCATTCCTGATTGGCATCATCCGCCTTACGTCCGTTTACCTCGGTAATGAATAATCCATAGTCGCTTTCCGCTCCTACGATCAGCTTCTCTTCCTCCAATGCCTGGCTGAGGAATTCGGCATCGGTATGAAGCGTAAATACCTCAGTCTCTTCCTCCGGAATCACAACATCCACAATAATTTCCTTGGCCCCTTTTACCGTCTCAGGTTTAAAATTGCTATACACAAGCCATAGGGCAGCTGCAATGATGAGCATCGCAACAATACCAAGAATACCTAATAATAACCTTCTGTTCTGTTTCATCCTGACTCCTATCTTACCGTAAACGGCATCCTGATTTTACTTTTAACAGCTATGTATAAAAAATCCTCTGCCCACTTACAGGAAAAGGACAATAAAATCAGACTGCCGGACTATTACTTGCAGTTGCTTTATTGTACCGTATATTTATACCTGCACAGTATAGCATCAGCAGGTTGCGAATGTCAACCCTAAGGGAATTGCCCTTGCTATTTTTTGTATGTATGATATAATATCGACAGACATTAGTATATTTATTAAGGAGCAGGAAGGCATATGAAGATTTCACGGAAATCATTTGGCAGGACGTCCCGGAGTGAGGAAGCGACCCTTTATACCTTAACAAACGGGAATGGCATGAAAGTATCTTTAACAGATTTTGGTGCCAATATTGTAAGTATTATCGTACCGGATTCAAAGGGAAACGCAGCGGATGTTAATCTGGGTTTTGACAATATAGCAGGCTACGAGGAGAATGCACCCGGATTCGGTTCCTTTATCGGAAGACATGCTAACCGCATCGGCGGCGCTAAGTTTGAATTAAACGGCAAGGTTTATGAATTAGATAAAAATGATGGTTCCAATAATCTTCATGGCGGCTTTACGGGTTACAACAAATTCATGTATGAGGCGGAGGTTTATGAGGATGACGAGATCGCAAGCGTAGAATTCTCACGGCTCAGTCCCCACATGGAGCAGGGCTTCCCCGGTAATCTGGATATCACGGTCACCTATAGCCTGACAGAAGCTAATGAACTGGTAATTGAATATCTTGCGGTTTCTGACCGTGATACCATAGTGAATCTTACAAATCATGCATACTTTAATCTGGCAGGCCATGATTCCGGTTCTGTTCTGGAGCATAAGGTATGGATTAAGGCTAACCAGTTTACTCCTACCACGCCGGATCTGATACCGACCGGTGAATTAAGAGATGTGACAGGTACTCCCATGGATTTTAGAACACCTAAGACAATCGGACAGGATATCGGGGCAGATTATGAACCGCTTAAGGCAGCCGGTGGTTATGACCACAATTATGTCCTTGATACCAGCGGAACGGGAGTTGAAAAGATCGCTGAGCTGATCGAAGAAAAGAGCGGAAGAAGGATGGAGGTATTCACTGATCTGCCGGGTGTGCAGCTGTATACGGGCAATTTCCTGAACCCGGTCAATAACAGCAAGGCCGGTGCCGTATACCAAAAGAGATGCGGTGTATGCTTTGAGACTCAGTATTACCCCAACTCCTGCAATATAAAGGAATTTCCTTCCTGTATACTGAAGGCAGGCAAGGAATTCGATTCCGTAACGATCTACAAATTCTCCTGGAAATAAAATATAAGCAGTACTGCATAAGAAAGCTCCCCGGTTGAATATGGTTCATGAGCTGCCATGTTCAATCAGGGAGCATTTGTTATTCATAAGCATACAGATAACTGCGGATCAGTTGTTATAGTTCAATAATATTTATTTCGTTCCGTAGATTCTGTCACCGGCATCACCAAGTCCGGGCAGGATATAACCCTTATCGTTTAACCTATCATCCAGGTTACCGATGTAGATATCTACATCCGGGTGGAATTTTGTTAGGCGTTCAACACCTTCCGGTGCTGCAATCAGACATAAGAAATGAATTTTTGAAATTCCTCTCTTTTTAAGAAGATCGATTGCCGCAACTGCGGAACCGCCGGTTGCGAGCATAGGGTCTACCACAAAGATTTCGCGATCAGCTGCATCGGAGGGCAGCTTACAGAAATATTCCACAGGTTCTAAGGTTTCCTCGTTTCTATATAATCCAATATGTCCCACCTTTGCATTTGGAATCAGGTTTAAGATACCGTCAGCCATGTGCAGTCCGGCACGGAGTATCGGTACGATACATAGTTTCTTTCCTTCGATTTCCTTAGCAACCGTTTTTACAAGAGGAGTTTCAATCTCGATATCCGCCAGAGGGAGTTTTCTGGTAGCTTCATAGCAAATCAACATGGCTACCTCTGATACAAGATCACGGAATTCCTTGGTGGATGTGGTCTTGCGTCTCATAATCCCTAATTTGTGATGTATTAACGGATGGTCCATAATAATAACATTTGACATTTTTCTACCTCCTAAGTTTATTCTTCTTAATATCCATCGAACATAATACCATAGAATTAAGGTTTATTAAAGCAAAAAATACAATTATTCGTCTATATTTTACCCATTTATTATTATTCTCCATCAAATAAAAATATTGTTGATTTCTGCTTCAAGTTATGTAATATTATTATAGTTATTATTCTTATATTCATCCGGGAACGTTTCGCCAATTCTGAAAACTACTCTCTCAACAAAGCCGGTTATATGCCATATAATATAATAAATAAAAAAAGACAGTTCATACGACTGTCTTTGCATTTTCCGGGCTATAAAAAGAGGAGAAGCCCGGTAGAGGGGGGAGGGTAGCTGCCGGGCTTATTTTATGAAAAAAATTATCTTGTAAGCAATATTAAATTATAAATAGTATCTTTTAACTTATTTTTGATTATAAAAGACATATATGTTCTATGTATGGATATATTATGAACATTCTGTTAATATTTCAGTTGTAGCTGTATGAATAATATATAAAATCGAATATTATTGAAAAAAATCATATTTGGAAGACGTTACGATTCATAGATATATTGGCAGTAATGTCAGCATTTGCAGAGTTTTATTTTGTGTCCGCAGCGAATAATAGTATTATGAAATAAAGAAATTGTGCCGATGATTATGTTATCACGAAGAGAGGGTGATTATATGTCGAATGTATTTAAAAAATTACTCAACAAAGAGCTGGGCGAAGGAAATTATCACCGGTATTTTTCGTCTGTAAAAAAAAGTATGGAAACAAAGATCAGCGACAGCCAAACCATCTATAATGATATGTATGAAAAATTGAAATACAGGGATTACAAATCCATTACAAAGATGCATAACCGATTAAATGATACTATGCTTCTTGCTTTCCGTATCAGCAAAAACTTTTTCATGGCGTTCCTATTTTATCTGGGAGCATCGGTCTTCCTGATTATGAAAGGTATTCAGCCGGAGCTGTCGATTGCAGCTTTAGTCCTTATGAATGTATGCTTTATTTATAAGACGTACGAATTTGTATCAAATAAGTTCTGTTATATTGACGCCCAGATTGTGCTGGTATATAAAGCGGTACTTGACCGTATTATTTTGAAT
>JAFADH010000183.1 GCA_023424995.1 Bacillota bacterium
TTGCAATAGATGCTCCACTTGGTTGGCCCGAGGACTTAGGAACCTCTCTTTATCACCACTCAGCGGGACAAGCATTATCGGTAGAAGCAAACTTATTATTTCGACGTGCGACGGATAGATTTATTAAAAAAACATTAGGAAAACAGCCACTTGATGTTGGAGCAGACCGTATTGCAAGGACTGCTTATGCTGCAGTAAAAATTATTGATGAATTACGTAAGTTCCTAAAATGTAACATCGAGATGGCATGGAATCCGAATAATATAAATGGAGTTTCTGTAATCGAAGTATATCCGGCAGCAACCCTTCAATGTTATGGAATTCGAAACGGTAGCTATAAAGATAAAGCACAGAGATCTGAGAGAAAAGAGATTCTTAATGGGCTTTTACAGGTTATGAATATTCGGTGTGACTCGAAAGCTATGATACAAAGTGCAGATGTTTTAGATGGTGCAGTATGTCTACTAGCTGCTAAGGATTTTTTGGATGGCAAGGTCTACTTCCCAGATGATATTGAAAAAGCAAAAAAAGAGGGATGGATTTGGATTAAAAATAATTCTTATATTAATGCATAGACTATTACTGTATAGATTTTAAAATTCGATGCGAGTTTATACTAAACTATTTTGGGATTGCTTGTAATGATATAGGTTATTTTTGCATTGTGGTTATAGGCAGAGTACTTAAGAAAAGGTCATTAACTTGAAAAGGGGATGTTTGAGGTTGATTAATTTATTAGTAAGTAGTAACAAAGATGAGTGGGAATCAAATACTTCCTTTATGGAACGCAGTCGTTGCCTAACTGAATACATAATGCCTAACTTCAAGGAAAGATTTGGTGGCTTTGGTGATCAGGAAATAGAAGAATTGAAGCGATTGCCATGTATATTTGCTTATGAACAATTTTGCCATAAAGATGCCCATATTGGAACAATAATTGATATTTCTGTGAGGCAAAATAATGTATATATTGAATATCAATTATCAGGAGAAATTATTCGTTATGAGAATTTAATTGATATAGCAAAATTACTCGATTTAGGAACGTGGGAACTTAATCGAACCCATTGGACTATAAAAAATATTAATATGGAGAAGTTAAAGCCTTATTTTAGTGATATAAAGGACCATAAACCATGTGTCTTCATTTCATATAGTTGGACTCCTATTGAAAATCAACGATTTGTATTTGAATTAGTGGATAAGCTAGTTAAAGATGGCATTAATGTAATCTACGATAAAAATAATTTACGACCAGGTCAGAATAAAGATTATTTTATGGAAACTGCTCTATCGGATAACGAAATAGACTACGTTCTTGTTATGTGTAATAAAGAGTATGCTGATAAAGCAGATGAGAGGCGTGGAGGGGTAGGTTATGAATCTGAAATAATTCTGTCTCAAATCATGTCTAAACCTTTACAAACAAGAATAATTCCAGTTGCTGTTGAGACTGACGAAAATGGTTATGCATACTTACCAAAGTTCTTAAAATCAAGATATTATATTGATTTAACGAGGGAAACCGGATATGAGGAATTAATATCATTTATAAAGTCTACTAAATAATATTAGTTGACAATTTAGATGAAAGTAAAATATCAATGGTAACCGTCTAATAAGATAGTGGATTGCCACTGCATTATGCATTTAGGATAATTACTCAAAATACTTGTAATAGTTATTTAAGTGACAACCCAAGAGGTAAAAAGTCAATACAGCTTGCAG
Source organism: Bacillota bacterium (assembly GCA_023424995.1). GTDB lineage: Bacteria > Bacillota > Clostridia > Lachnospirales > Lachnospiraceae > Mobilitalea. The sequence continues at coordinate 1,729 of JAFADH010000183.1, forward strand.
CAGTGGTTTCTCTCATTAAGAATCAAACCTTCAAGTTTGGTTCTTTTTTATTCTAATCCTCCGGCCATGCTTAAAATTAATAACAAAACCGCCACACCTGCGTATTTATATAAAGTATAAGGATATTACCGGATTTACTAGAGTACAGGATCCGATCCGGCACATATGCGGTGAATTCCGCAGGAACGGAGGTATATGGGAAATTATAGCCTACAAAGCATAATTGCCAGAAATGAAGAAATCACTGCTGCCAATATGGACGGTGAGGTAGTGATGATGAACATAGATACGGGCAATTATTATAGCCTGGGCAGGACGGGAAGTGTCATCTGGAACCTGTTGGAGGAGCCTGTCAGCGTTGAGTCGCTGATTGATAAGCTGACGGATATATATCAGGTGGGCAGGACCCAGTGCGAAGAGGAGCTGCAGGCCTTTCTGACGGAATTAAGCAGGGAAGGGCTGGTCATAATCCGATGAGTGCGATCTTTGGACTGATACATCTGGATGAAACATCTGTAAGCGAGGAGCAGCTTTTAACAATGCAGGAGGTAATTGCCCACTATGGCAGGGACGGCCAGGAGATATATACCGACAGGAATGCAGGACTGGGCTGCTGCCTGCATAAGCTTGGCAGATACTCGGAGAATGATTCTCCGGTTTATAAAGAGCCTTCCGGGGATGCGGTGCTTGTAGGCGATGCGCTTATCTATAACAGAGATGAAGTGCTCAGAGCCTGCGGGCTGAAGGATGAGAACCCAACCACCCAGGAGCTTTTGATGGCGGCATGCCGGAGATGGGGTGCAGCCTGTCCCAGGCACCTCAACGGAGATTTTACCTTTGCCGTATGGGAAAAGGAGCAAAAGCGTCTTCTTCTTTTCCGGGATCACCTGGGAGTAAGGCCGCTTTATTACAGCCAAAACCGGTCGAGCTTTGCCTTTGCCACTGATTACAGAGCCCTGCTGGTGCTTCCCTTTGTGGGAAAGCAGCTGGATGATATCATGTTATATGCTGCCTTGAGCGATACCTACCATATGGATACGCACAGTACCTTCTTCTCCCGGGTGAAGCGCCTGCCCCAGGCTCATGTAATGCAGGTCAGGGGAAGGGAGGTAACAAGTAAGAAATACTGGGCACCGGGAGAAGTATGCAGAGCCGAGTATCAAAACGAAGAGCAATGTGCGAGGGAAATGTATCATCTGGTCAAGGATGCCATTAGTCTGCGCCTGCAGCAGGTAAGGGCGGAGATAGCCTCAGAATTCAGCGGAGGGCTTGACTCTTCCGTGGTAACGGTAATGGCGCAGCAGGAGCTGAAGAAGGAAAACAGAAGCTTGACCGCATATTCCTGGTCCCCTTCCTTTAAGCTGCAGGAAAAGCTTGAAAAAGATGAGAGAGATTTAATCAATGCCATAGGTGCCGGTGAGGGCTTCCCATGTAATTTTAAAAACCGTATTCTGACTGCGGAGGAAGAGATTGAAAGCCGGCCGGCCTTAACTAACGGACAAAGAAGTGAGGAGCTCCGGCCGGTGCTGCAGGAGATAGCTTCCCAGGGGAGCGGAGCCGTATTGAGCGGATGGGGAGGAGACGAGGGGATCAGTCATAGGGCGGATCTTGCGGAGCTGCTTGTTGGCGGCTGCATCAGGCAATTCCTGCAGGAGATCCGTTATCTGGCCGGGGGTTCCGTCCTGCGATTTATAAAATTACTGATTGCGGTCCCGCTTCAGCTTCTCCTTCGTCCCTACAGTCTGCTCGGCAGGCAGAATAAGAGTATCCCATGTATCCTGGACAGGAGATTTAAGCGCAGGACCAAAAAGCGCTGTAAAAGAGATATTCTCTACCTGAAGGTTAATCCGGCAAAGCATATGGAGTCAGGGGCAAGTGTCAGCCGGACCGAGATCGCGGCATGGCTGGGCGCCGATTATCAGCTCCAGTATCTTTTCCCTTTCCTGGATTACAGGGTGGTAGATTATGCCTTATCGATCCCCAGGCATTATTATTATAAAAAGGGCCTGAGCAGGTACATCTACCGCAAAGCCTTTGAACACATATTGCCCCGGGAGCTTTGCTATAATACCGGGAAGATAGATATTGCACGGGAAGCTTATTGGAAGAGAACGGAGGATTTTCATGAGAAAGCGGAAGCTGTAATGAAGCGGATCGATAAAGGGCAATTTTCGGATTATGTTGATTGGGCGAAGCTGGAGGAACTGGTGGCCCGGGGGTATTTTAAGGAGAATACAAGGGAGAGCTTATTTACGTTATTTAAGCTGCAGACTTTATATGATATACAGAAGCTTTTAGAGGATATAGACCAAATTGACCGCAGCAGCCGAAAGTTATCCGAGACTTCCTATGAGCAGCCGGTAAAGGACACAACTGCTTAATATTAAACTGCTTATTATGATCATATGGAATCAAAAAGGCTGCTGCAGACGGATAGACGGGATATGTTTCCCGGAGTTCCATCTGCAGCAGCTCTTTTTGTTTCGTTCATTGGTAATTTTATTGTGTAAGGAGGTTATGCTTCCTATGACGGACCCTGGACTGTAAGGATCTCAATAGGTAAGATAACAAGACCGCTCTCAGTGTACTTCTTTGTATCTAGGTATTGTAGCTTCGGGGATTCCCATTGTAGCTTATCCTCATTATTCTTTATCATATTAAGCCTCCCTTTCATTCAAGTAAAAAGTTATGAATTGTTCATTCTGACTGCAGCCATTATCAGAAAATGTGCTCCCGTCATATCACGTCTATACAAAACGCCACATAAACTATATGGAAGGAACAATCGAAAAATTGTAAGCAGCTGCTAATAAATCATATGCGGCATTCGTCAATAATGTGCATAAATCGACATGAATTTACATTCTGCTGCACCCTACAAGAGCATACGGATATAGATATGGAATAAAGACCGCATAAGAGAATTAAAAAGACAGCAGCAAGGAGATTCCGTGATGAAGAAGCAATCCCATAGTCCAAAAAGGAAGATATCCCAGGAGCTCCGGCTTTTAACCCTGTGTGCCGGGTATATTACCCCGGAGCAGAAGAAGCAAATTATAAAACTGATGCAAAGACAGATCTCCTGGGATATCTTCTATGAGATGGCTGTGAAAAACGGCCTGTATCCCATTGTTTATCGGAATCTTAAAAAGCTGTATCCCTGCGGCATGGACGAACAGATATTGGCCAGGCTGGAGGAGAATTATAAAATCAATCAGCTTGGTTCCCTCCTGCTTACAAATGAACTGATCAGAGTGACGGAGCTGCTTCGTCAGCATGATATCAAAGCTATTAATATCAAGGGACCGGTTCTTGCAATGACTGTTTATCAGGATATATCCATGAGAGTCTCCAGAGATATTGACATTCTGGTCCATCCCGGGGATCTGGCCGGAGTGGAGCGGATACTAACGGAGGCCGGATATACAAAAGACGGCGCAGTCAAGCTTACGCCCAGGCAGGAGAAGCTTTACCGGACAATGTACCATCATGATTCCTACCATCATAGGAACGGTATCCAACTGGAGGTCCATTGGCGACTGTCCGGCGATTACTATAACATTGCCTTTGAAGAGCTTTGGGAGAACCGCAGGGAGATTAAGCTGTTCGGAAAGCAGTTCCAGATATTGAGGGAAGAAGAGAACCTGATATACCTCGTATACCACGGCTCCAGGCATGCCTTTAAAAGGCTGAAGTGGCTGTGCGATCTTTATTATCTGATGAAAAATAATTCCCTGGATTGGGACTATATCATAAAAAAGGCAGATCAGCTGGGCATGATACATATGCTGCAGCAGGTGCTCCTTTTACTGGCGGTACTTTTCGGCTTCCGTCTTCAGAGGCAGATCCCTTTAACAAGGAAGGAAAGGCGGGCGGCAAAGCGGTTGGCATTGAGAGCCTTGCCTTTTATCAATAGCAGATATGATGGGGAAGAGGCCTTTGAGCCCGCCTTAAAAAGCTGTTATAAACGGTATCTGCTGCTCTGGCATATAGGTCTGAAGGAAAAGGTCCATTACATCCGGAAGCATTTTATGCCTACCATTGAGGTGTTTCAGACAATTACCGTAAAGGATAAATATTTTGTCCTTTATTACATTTATCGCTTTATAGGCATATTGAGAAGATGCAGGGATTTTTTCACTGCCGGTACCTTTCGATGATGCCCGGCGGGGGGAGAAACCATGAATTTGTATAAAGCTTTCGGGTTGATTATCGAAACGGAGGAAGTTCTTCAGGAGCTTTTGCCCGTACCGGAATATGAAGGAAAGGCAGAGGCTTATAAAGGGAAAGCAGAGGTTTTTATAAGAAAGGGAAAGCTTCCGGAAAGGATGGAGGATCTTATCGTCGATACCCCCAATGTTAAAATCGGAAGAGCTTCCTACTACTCGGATATAAAAAACATTGCTGAATTTTACGTGGAGAAGGGGAGCGTTATCATATACGAGCCCCATGAGCGGGCATCCTTTGAGACGATCAAGCTGTACCTGCTGGGATCCTGCATGGGTGCGGTACTGCTGCAGAGAAGGATTTTGCCCCTCCATGGGAGCTGCCTGAACATAAAGGGAGAAGGGGTTCTTATAACCGGGGACTCCGGTGCGGGGAAATCAACCATTGCGGCCGCTCTGTGCAAAAAGGGCTTCCGTATGCTTACGGATGATGTTGCGGCAATTGTGTATCAGGAGTCCCGCCGCCCGCTGGTATGTCCCGGTTACCCCAGTCAAAAGCTCTGGGAGGATGCGATTGACCGTATGGATATCCGAGGCGAGAAGCTATGCCTGAATCGAAGCTCGAACGAGCTTAATAAATATTCGGTAGGAAGTCTCGCGTATTATGAGGATAATCCCTTACTCCTGACAAGGATCATAGAAATCATACCCTCAGAAGAGGAAGCTCTTCGTATGGAGGAAGTAAAAGGTGCCCATAAGCTTGAGGTCATTTTACGGAATACTTACAGAAAACCCATAATCGATGCCATGGGACTGCGTGAGTGGTATTTCCGGCAATGCCTGCTGATCGCGGAGCAAGCCGGGGTATATCGGATATTAAGACCTCATAATAAGCATTTGGAACAAGATATTGCCGGGCTGATTACTGTAAAAATAGCGGGAGGAGATTAATATGAGCCGTGTGATTAAATTTATAAAGCTCCCCTTTAAAATCAAGCTGATTTTCATTGAGGCATATATTATTCTGGGAATATCAAGAATGATACTGTGGCGGCTGAGATTCCCGAAGGTTGCTGTCATGCTGGGAAAAGCCAATTGTGAGACGGAATGTACAAATGAAGGAATTGATATCCTTCAAGTGAAACGGATCTCGGCGGCGGTCACAACCATGAGCAAATATACCTTCTGGGAAAGTAAATGCCTGGTGCAGGCGCTGGCGGCAAAGCTGATGCTCAGGCGCAGAAAATTAAAGGTTACGGTCTATCTCGGAGTAGCTAAAGATGATAAGGGCAGTATGAGCGCGCATGCCTGGTCAAGATGCGGAACAATCTATGTAACCGGCGGAGATGGCAGCAGCCATTATACCATAACTAACAGATTCGCCTGATAACCGGAATATTCTTAACTTAACCGGGGATTAACGGAATTGCGTTCGATCAGATTGCAGGGGATATAGATGCGTTGTTTCGGAACAGCGGAATCATCAATACGGCATCGCAGCTGTTCATAAGAGTGCTTGGCAATTATTTTTGTATTTATGTCAATCGTAGTCAGCGGAGGAACTGAGTTTTCTGCAAGGCTTGTATTATCAAAGCTGATAATTGATATGTCCTCCGGAACTTTTTTGTTCTCCATATTCAGTCTTTGTATCAAAAAGTAAGCCGCACGGTCGCAGTGACAGATGAAGGCGGTAGGCAGGGTCTCCGGCAAAAGAGTATCCAGAGTATAGACACCGGTAACAGGATTGTTATTGGTAAGGTGCCAGCCGGGATTGTAGATTAGGTTATGGGAAGCCAGGGCTTTTTGATATCCGTAAAAACGGTCGGAAACACTTGAGGTCTGGCTGGGATTCCCGACAAAACCGATATCTGTGTGGCCTCTTTCAATCAAATAGTTTGCGGCATTAAATCCGTTAAAGAAGTTGTCCGCTATGATACAGTCGTAATTCAGATCGGGCTTATAGAAGTCAATCAGTAAAATAGGCAGGTCAAGAGCGCTGATGCAGTGGATATAATCATCCGTCATTTCACCGGCAATAAAAATTCCGTCGCAGGTGCCGGAGTTCAGCGTATTGGGTAAAATGCAGTTTTTTTCATCGTTATTGTTTATTACATACAGGGTTAAGGTAACCCCGTCATTGTGGCAGGAATTATTAAGGTAATAGTATATGGATGTATAAAAACTCTCGCTTTCAAGGAAATAGCGCTTCGGAACAACAAAGGCCAGACGATTGTTGAATGAAGGATTTTTAGCCACAGGATTAATGTAGCCTAACTCTCTTGCTTTCTGAATTATCTTTTCACGCAGTTCATCACTGACATATTGTTGATTATTGAGTGCCTTATATACCGTTACCTTGGAAACATTCAGATGGTCAGCAATCGTCTGCATGGATATTCTCTTACCGCTCATTATTTTCCCCCTCGTATTTTTAATAGAATTATCTTTCATATAAATCGTATCTGCTGCTATCGTATCTGTCTATGATCATAATTCTATAGTATATTCATGATCTCCGTCTCTGTCTGCATGCTAATATGCAGGTCTGCTATGCTGATTTATCCGCATTATGTTTTGTTCTTTTACTATACCATATTCTGCCATATTCGTAAAATCATATGATAATGATGCTTTATATCCATAATACGGGATCAATTCGCTCGGTATTGATATAGTGCCGGCCGGCATTATATTAATTGCAGATCAGGAATTCACAGGCAAACTTGTGGCGTAACCACAGAGTTAAGTTGTCTGTGGTCACACTTATCCTGGAAAGCTATTCTGTTTACCGGACACATCCGGTAAATACCCTGCTTTCCCACGGCAATCTGTCTATTGTAGATATCATAGCATATTATACATGTTAGCTAACAAAAAAGCAACTACTATTTTATTAGCTAACATAAAGATCTGGTTATTATTATAAATTATACAAATAGCATATTGAGTTATGCATAATGACTAATAATAAAAATGTATTGACTTTATTTTAGTAGTTATATATAATGATAATAAGATTTTGTTAGCGAACAATAGATAACACATAAGAAACAAATTTGAAATCACACAATTAATTAAAACTGATCAAGGAGTGCGCCAATGGAATTATATCAAAAGATTACACCAGTCAGTACAAAAGAGCAATATAAAGAATTTATAAGAACTAAGATAGTTGACAGTGCAATCATTCACAGCTTTGAAGGCGTTGACGGTTACGATGTATATAATCCGTCAGTTCCCTTTGAGCTTAATGGGAATACATATATAGCCGGGCGGGTCGAAAGCCGCAGCAGTGAGCAGTCCAAGGTAATGTTCTTTGCTAAAAAGGATGAGAAATGGGAATTATGTAAGGATGCGATGACCTTTGACCTGCAGGATCCTTTTATTACATGGATTGATGATGAATTAATACTGGGCGGTGTCAGGGTGGACTGGGACAAGGCTTCGGGTACTGCAAGAGCCTGGTACACAGATTTCTACAGAGGTACAAGCTTGAATAACCTGACTTATGTCAGCTCCGGTCCTCGTCATATGAAGGATATTCGTTTAATACAGCTTGCTGACAGGAGAATCGGTATCTTTACACGCCCCCAGGGCGAGGCAATGCTTAACAAGTATGGCTGTATCGCAAAGATAGGCTTTACGGCTGTGGACAGCCTGAGTGAGGTGACTCCTGAGAATATTGAAAAGGCACCCTTCCTGGAGGGTTTGTTCCTGCCGGAGGAATGGGGAGGCTGCAACCAGGTCCATCTTCTGAAAGACGGCAGACTGGGTGTCATAGGCCATAAAGCGTATGGCGAAGGAGATAATGATAATAAAATCCTGCATTATTACGGAATGTCATTTGTAATAGATCCTGATACCGGGAAGATGAGTATCCCCCGGATCATTATTTCAAGAGATTGTTTTCCTGACGGACCGGCAAAAGCTCCAAGACTGAAAGACATAACCTTTACATCCGGCATCCTCCGCCGCAATAACGGTACGGCGGAAGTCTATACGGGACTGAGCGATGCCCGGATCGGAAGTGCGGTTATAAAGGATCCTTTTGCTGATTGGGAGGAAAGAACGGAGAGAATGCCATGAAGACAGCAAAACCGCAGATTTTACAAAAAAGAAAGAACAAAAAAACAATTGTCTTTGAACTATTGAAAAATAAGGGCCTATATCTAATGGTACTGCCGGGAGTCGTATACTTTCTGATCTTTAACTATCTGCCGCTGGTGGGAATCTATTATGCCTTTGTTGATTATAAGCCTATGGCAGGCTGGTTCGGACTGAAAAGTGAGTTTATCGGATTGGAGAATTTCAGATATTTCTTCGCATCCGGAAGCTGGATCAAGATCACGGTCAATACTTTGTTTCTGAACGGGCTGTTTATCTCAACGGGCCTGGTCGTCCAGCTTGTTATGGCGGTATTGATCAATGAGATCTCACATAAGTGGTATAAAAAGGTAACACAATCCTTTATGTTTCTTCCCAACTTCCTGTCCTGGGCTGTTATATCCGTATTCTCGCTGGCCTTATTCGGCATGGATGACGGACTGATCAATAAGATAATCAATGCACTTGGCTTTCAAAGCATACCGTTCTATCAGACTGCCGGAGTGTGGCCCTTCCTTCTGGTTGTGCTGAGATTATGGAAAGGTGTCGGTTTCGGTACGGTTATCTTTCTGGCTGCAATATCAGGGATAGGGCAGGAAATGTATGAAGCGGCCAGGGTAGACGGCGCCAACAAGCTGCAGCAGATGCTGCACCTGACGGTCCCTTTGCTTAAGACGACGACCGTGGTTCTCCTTATATTATCTGTGGGCAGCATCTTTGTCGGTGATTTTGGAATGATCTTTGCACTGCTGGGCGATAATCCGCTGCTGCGGGATACCACCGATGTAATCGATACCTTTGTATACAGGGCGCTGAGGACTCAAAATGATATCGGCATGTCTACCTCTGTTGGTTTACTGCAATCAATTCTTGGAATTGTCTTTGCTGTGAGTACCAATTATATAGCCAAGAAGATTGATGAAGATAACAGAGTATTTTAAGGAGGCATGAAAATGAAGGATAAATTATGTGATCGTCTTGTACTTACCGTTGCATATATACTTACCGGTGTCTTTGCGGTATTATGCCTGGTACCCCTTTGGATGGCATTATGTGCCTCATTTACCAATGAAACTACGTTGATTAAAGAAGGCTATGCTTTATGGATCAGAGATTTTGACCTGACCTCTTATACAATCATCTTTACAAAGACGACTGCCATGTACAGGGCATATCTGGTGACCATATGCATGACGGCGGCAGGAACCTTACTGACCGTATTCTTTACGGCCTTAACGGCGTATCCCTTATCGGTAAAAGGGCTTAGGTACAGAGGTAAGATTAATTTTTACATCTATCTGACCATGCTGCTGAACGGAGGTCTTGTACCGAACTATATCCTGATAACGAGAGTACTGGATCTGAAGAATAACTTCCTGGTGCTTATTATCCCGGGCATGCTGAATGCATATAACATATTTTTAATGACGAATTACTTTAAGACATTACCCGATTCACTGGCCGAATCCGCCAAGATAGACGGGGCCACGGACTTAAAGATATTCCTGCGGATCATTCTTCCGCTGTCAAAGCCCATCATTGCGACCATTGCGCTGTTTTCCGCCATGGGCTACTGGAATGAATGGTACAAGGTATTATTGTATATCGAAAAACCGGAATTATATACACTGCAATATCTTATCATGAAATTGCAGAGGGAATTGGATTTCCTGAATTCGGAACTGGGGGCGAAAGCCATGGAAGCCATGGGGAATATCACCCTGCCGTCCCTGGGCATAAGAATGGCAACGGCCATGCTGAGCATCGGGCCGATCGTTATGGTCTATCCCTTTCTTCAGAAGTATTTTATCAAGGGGATAATGATCGGATCCGTAAAGGAGTAAAGAGTGTATTTAATACAATTATTGCCGATATGCGCGCAGAGTAATAATTGTTTAAATAAAGAGCTGCTTAAGGAGCAATAAGAATTATTAACAAGTAGTTGTGAAAGTCACTTTAGGAGGGAAAATTAAGATGAAGAGAATTTTGGCATTATTGTTGTCAGTATTAATGGTGATGACCGTGTTCGCCGGCTGTGGCAGCAAAAACACCGGCGATACCGCGGGCGAAGTAACCGGCGGAGCGGAAAACAATAACGGTGCGGCGCCGACGCAAAAAGCAAAAAAGCCGTATGAAATAACCTTTGTACATCCGGGAGACCCTGTGAACGATCTTGATGTCGTGCTGGAGGAATTCTATGCAAGAACAAAAGACACCTTAAATGTAACACTGAATTTTATATATGCCGGCTGGGATGATATCGGACAGAAGGTATCCTTAAAGATATCCACAGGGGAAAAGCTGGATTCCGCATTCCTGGCACAATGGACAGCTCCGTCAATCCAGGAAGCCGCTGTTAATGACCAGCTGCTTAATCTTGACAAATATTTTAATAACGATGCTTATCCGGGACTTAAGGCCGCATTTTCCGAGGAATTCTTAAGCACCAATAAGTTCCTGGGATCGGATGGCGAATATCATGTCTATGGAATTCCATTTTCCAATGCTTACTCTGCCGGAGGTTATATGTATTACAGGAAAGACCTGGCTGATAAATACGGAATAACCATCGACGGTCCGGAGGATCTGGAGACCTTTTATGATGCGGTCCTTGCAAATGATAAGGGAATGATACCTTTGGCATTCTTAGGCGCACAGGATCAATTCCTGGGAGCGATCTATCCCAATAATGTAGTTTCAAAGCATAATTATTCTACCTCAGGCCTGCTGGCAGGCGGGGTCATTATAAAAGACGACGGCACCGCTTATGTTTCAAGAAGCTATCTTCCTGCCCTTGATCCTGAGTATGCAAAATATATGGACGATAATGACAAGTCAAAGACAGAGCCCTATTGGGGATATGCCGTAGCGAGAAGATTTTATGAAAAAGGCTACTTCAGTAAGGATGTACTTAATACCACGGATGCGCAGGCTGATTTCCTGGCAGGCAGAGCGGCAAGCGTGATCCGGGGTGCGGATGTTTATACCACGATAGCGACACAGTTTGCGGCTTCCCTGCCGGATGCGGAGCTGGGCTACCTGCCTCTGGATGCATTTATGACAGGCGAACCCCTGGGACAGCAGAGCACTACCTTCCAGGCATGGAACTTTGCGACTGTCCCTGTTACCTGTGAAGACCCGGACCGTGTGATGGAATTCTATGACTGGATTTTCTCCTCCCAGGAAAATCATGATCTTTTTGAACTTGGTGTGGAAGGCAAGCATTGGACTGCGGTGGGTGAGGATAAATATGAAGTAACGGCGAATCCGGATACCGGCAATACGTATAATTTCGGCGGCTACTTAATGACCTGGAATCCCACTATGTATAAAGTATCGGCAGCTATTCCGGATGATGTGCTCGGCTATGTGAAGAAGTATTCGGACCAGGATTATTTCTATAAGGATATCACCTCAGGCTTTACGTTCAACAGTGACCCGGTAAAAACAGAGGTAGCCCTGATCACTGAGATCATATCAATCAAGTCGGCCTTAGGAAACGGCATGATAGCTGATTATGAAGCGGAAATTGCCAAGCTGGACGAAAAGCTTAAGAACGCAGGCTGGGAAACATATGCGAAAGAATACGAGAAGCAATTTAATGAATTCTTAAAAACACATCCATATGAGGGACAGTAATTAATTAAGAGGATGCGTACGATTTTGGATGGAGAAGTCTTTGGCTTCCCCATCCAGGCATCCTACGCCATGGGAGGCTCACTATGAAACTGGCAGAACAAAGAGAGATATTTGAAAAAGAGAAGAGAATATATGAAAGCTGCAAAGTAAAATTTCTTGGTGCGGACGGATATGATGTATATAATCCCTCCATCCCGTTTTACTGGAAGGGCAAAAGATATATTTACGGAAGAATTGAAAAACGGGAAGAGTGGGCAAGATCCTGGGTGCGTCTGTTTGAAGAAACAGGCAAAGATGAATGGACGCTTGTACAAAATGATATGATATACCAATTGGAAGACCCGTATATTGCAATCATAAATGAGGAAGTGATTCTTGGAGGAACGCATGTAAGAAAGAAGCAGGGGAAAATTGATACCTATTATGGGTACTTTTTTAGAGGGAAAGACATTCATGATCTGGAGTATTTTACCACAGGACCCGATTATATGAAGGACATCCGTCTGGTTGAACTCGGGAACAGGAAGATCGGTATCTTTTCCAGGCCGAGAAGTGAGGAGATCAGAGCACTTCATGGAAGTGAATCCATCATCGGCTTCGCGGTTATCGATCATGTGGATGAATTAAATGCGGAGGTCATTGATAATGCCGTAAAGATCAACGGATTATTCGAGGACGGCGAATGGGGCGGATGTAATCAGTGCTACTGCCTGGACAGCGGCAAGATAGGCGTGATCGGACATAAAAGCTATAAGAGAACCGATGCCGGAGGCAATGATATCCTGACCTATATGAATTTTTCTTTTGTCTATGATATGGAGGAGCATAAGGCGCTGGATGTCAAGATCATAGGAACAAGGGACTGTTATCCGGAGGGACCCGCTAAGAAACCGACCCTGGTAGACTGTGCGTTTACTGCAGGCATTGTCATGAGAGAAGACGGAAAAGCAGATCTGTACAGCGGTATCGGTGATACCGAAGCCGGACGGATTGTGATCGATTATCCCTTTGAGGGGTATGGGAAAATCATTACAGGGCAGGAATAATATGAATGGGTTATTAATATACCGGCCGGGATACGGAATTCTTAAGCTTGCGGGATGATGAAGGTGGTAAGTGGTATGTATGAGAATAAAGGAATGGTGGCGGATATACAGAGATGCTCCACTCATGACGGACCGGGGATCAGGACTACCGTATTCCTGAAGGGCTGTAATCTGCATTGCGCCTGGTGCCATAATCCGGAAACCATCAGCTTTAAGGAAGAATGGATGTATTATCCGGATAAATGCATAAACTGCGGACAGTGCGGGGAAGGGTGCTATTCCGGTGCCAAAGTGCTGTGCGGTAAGAAAATGACAGTGGAAGAGGTCATGCGGACGGTACTGTTAGACCGGCCGTATTATTCGGATGAAGGAGGACTCACGGTATCGGGAGGAGAGCCGCTGATGCAGCCGGATTTTACACTGGAGCTCCTGAAAGCCGGAAAAAGCGCGGGAATACATGTGGCGATAGAAACCAATATGACATTACCATGGAAAATAACAGAGCCGGTCGTACGGATATGCGATTTGGTTATGATGGATATAAAGATGTTACAGGAAGCTTTACATATCAAGTGGACAGGTGCCGGCAATTCCCATGTGCTTGATAATCTGATTAACCTATCGGTGATGAATAAGCCGGTTATCGTCAGGACACCGGTGATACCGTCAGTTAACGATCAGGCGGACGAGATCGGACGGATTGCAGAATTCTTATCAGGGCTTGAGAATGTACTGTATTATGAATTATTGCCCTATCATCCCCTGGGACAATCGAAGCAGTTAGGTGAGGAGGCATTTAAGACAAGGAACTTTGAGAAACCAAAGCCGTCTAAGATGCTTTTGCTGGCAGCGGCTACAAAAGACTTTGGCATTAAAGTCCTGCTGGCAGGGAAAGAAATCTGAAGCCCCATGCCTGTATCATCACAGAAAGAGATAAAATACGGAGGTATATAAAGGATGATCAATGAAGGAAGCAAATTACTGTTTATCGGAGATTCCATCACGGATTTTAACCGCAGGAGGCCGGTGGGCGAAGCACCGGGCGGGTTAGGAGACGGTTATGTCATGCTGCTGGAAGGTATGCTGACGGCATATGCTCCGGAGAAAAAAATCAGAGTCGTAAATACCGGCATCAGCGGAGACAGGATACGTGACCTGAAGGCAAGATGGTACAGCGATGTTTTGAGCCTGAAGCCTGACTGGCTGGCTGTAATGATCGGCATCAACGATGTATGGCGCCATTTTGATACTCCCTTCCGGCCTGAGATGAAGGTGGAGGAAGAGGAATATGTCGGTACCTACCGGGAACTGATCGAAAAAACCAAGGATACGGTAAAGGGCATGGTTTTGATGGCGCCGTTTTATGTTGACTTTAACAGGGAGGACCCGATGACCAGGATGGTTCTGAACTATGCCGGGAGAGTCAGGGAACTGGCAGGGGAATACAGCCTGGTGTTCTGTGATGTGCAGGCGGAATTCGATGAAGTGCAGACGAAGCTTCATCATATGGCTTTTTCGGCGGACAGGGTCCATCCCAACGGGGGGAATCCGGTAGGGCATTTCCTTATTGCCAGGGCATTCTTGAAGGCAATCGGAATGTGGCCCATTATCTAAGGTTATCAATAACATATCATAGAGCAGGAAAAATCCGGTCTCAGCCTGACCTAAGGCATGAGAATGTATTTTCCGTAAAGCATTGGGGTGCCGCATAGACAGGCATCGTGGAGGTAATGATGAATACCATGACATGGCAGGACAGGGCTGATCTGCTGAGAGAGAAAAAATTGCAGCATACCTTGAACAAACGCGAAATAAACGGTTATATGGACGCAGATGATTATGGAACGGTACCGCTGCCGGACAGCTTTAAATTTGAAGCGATACCGAACCACAGCAACGGCGGCTTTTACGGTCCGGAAGGCTGGTCCGTTAATTTTGAAGCTTACATGAGAGATTATCCGGTCTATGTGGATCCGCTGGAGATTCTATGCGGAAGATGGCGCAGCATGCTGATCTCACATGCCAAGGGCTGGCCGCGGGATCTGTATCCCTATGACAGCTTACTTAAGGAACAGGAACGATACGGAATCGTACCGGGGATCGGTGCGGACTCGCATTTTGCGGGTGATTATTCCGTCGGGCTGGCGCTGGGCTGGGGCGGTCTGCTTGAGAAGGTACGATATTACAGAGAGCTTCACGGCGAGGAGAAAAAGGAATTTTATGATGCGGAAGAGCGGATCATACTTTCCGTACAGCATTGGATCGGACGGCATATTGATGAGATCGGACGGCTGCTGGAGACGGAAAAAGTGCCGGAACTCAGGGCGACCCTGAAGAAGATGCTGGACTGCAATAAATGGGTGATCAGCGGCGCTCCCAGAACCTTTCTGGAAGCATGCCAGTGGGTGGCATGGTTTGCAACGGTCTCAAGAATCTATGACAGAGACGGCGCGGGTTTTAATCTGGACGTGTTACTGCTGCCATATTATGAAAGAGATATGGAAGAAGGAATACTGGATCAGGAGGAAGCTAAGTTTATCATTGCCAATCTGCTGCTGATCGACACCCATTATTATCAGGTCTCCGGCACGGATATCCATGGTAAGGATCTGACCAACCGATTATCCTATCTGGTTCTGGAAGGGGCGCATATGCTGAATATCGCCAATAACCTTACCGTCCGGTATCATGATAATATGGATCGGGAATTCTTTCGCAGGGCAGTGGGATATCTGTTCGTTGACGGGAATGGCTGGCCAAGGTTTTCCGGTGATAAGGGCTTAATGAATTATATCAGGAATAAGGGTGTCACAAAAGAGGCTGCAAGGAACCGGATTGCCGTGGGCTGCAACTGGATGGCGGTACCGGGAAAGGAATATCCCTTAAATGACTGTATAAAAATAAATGCGGCAAAGGTATTTGATATCTCCTTCCATCAGATGATGCAGGAAGAGGTGCATTCCTTAGACCGGTTAATACTGATCTTTGAAGGACATCTAAAGAGAGCGGTGGAAGTTACGGCCATGGGCATTGACCATCATTTTAAGCATATGCATAAGGTCATGCCCGAGCTGGTGCTTAATCTGATCATGCATGGGACAATTGAGAAGGGTCTTAACATCAGCCGGTGCGCCGAACTTTGTACCGTAGGCATCGACGGTGTAGGGCTTGGTACAATCGCGGATTCACTGGCAGCTATGGAGCAGCGGATTGTAATTGAAAAGAAAATAACCTGGAAGGAGCTGTACGGTGCAATACAAAGCAATTATGACGGCGTAGCGGGTGAGCGCCTAAGACTGATGCTTGCATCCTCCCAGCGTTATTGCCAGGGGAATTCCCTGGGTGATAAGTGGGCTGTCAGGATAAGCAGGATGTTTACAGGAATCGTGAAGGAACAGCCGGTACCGGAAGGAAGGGAATTGATTCCAGGGTGGTTTTCCTGGTCCAGCACCATCATGTTCGGAAAGCAGGTGGGTGCCACGGCGGACGGACGCCGTGCATATGCACCGGTGACTCACGGTGCCAACCCGAATCCGGGCTTCTTAAAGGCCGGTGCTCCCACCTCCATGGCTACCGGTATAGCGGCAATTCAACCCGGTTACGGCAATGCGGCACCGCTGCAGCTGGAGCTGGATCCTCATCTGTCTGCCCAGGAAGGCGGAATAGGAAAGGTAATGCAGCTGATTCAGACCCATATGGATATGGGAGGTACACTGATCAATATCAATGTGCTGGATAAGGAAAAGCTGCTGAAGGCTCATAAAAGTCCGGAGCTATACCCCGATCTGGTAGTAAGGGTGACCGGATTTACGGCATATTTTGCGGCTTTGTCACCTGCATTCAGGCAATTGGTGGTGGACAGGCTGGTTGAAGGACTGTAATTTTATTGAGGGAATGTTCTGAAAGGAAATTAACATATGATATTCCATAAAAGGGACCGTCAATGTTAACCTTATTCAGATACATGCCGGTGATTTTAAGGAGAAATGTATTATGTACGGACAAGGAATATATGAAAACACCTGTGATGTAGTAGTGGCAGGAGCAGGTCCTTCCGGAATATCGGCAGCAATAGCGGCGGCCAGGAACGGTGCCGAAGTCATACTTCTGGAAGAGGACCAGCTTCCCGGCGGAGCACCTGTTGATATGTATGTCTGCATGACCTGCGGGGATCCCCGTGCGGGAATCTATAGAGAATTACTGGATTTTTTGAATCAAAACCATACTATCGACATGGACCCCGTTATTCCGTTTAATGCGGGAATGGATGATAATAACCATTGGTGGATGCCGTATTCCTATGCTCATACGGTCAGCCGCTTTTTAAAAAATGAACCGAATATCCGTCTGATTACAGGTGCACGCGTTACAGGAATTTTATGTAATACTGATAAGAACGGCGATAAAACGGTATCGGGTGTCACCGCAAGCCGCGGATTCGGCATTCAGCCGTTGGTGATCCATGGGAAGGTTACGATTGATGCCACCGGAACCGGCGTTCTTGCCGAGATGGCGGGATGCGACGTGCGGTATGGTGCAGATACCAGGGCGGATTTTGGAGAAGAGTATGCACCCGAGGAAAGAAACAATAAAGTAATGCCCTGTACGCTGATGTATATCACGCAGCGCATGAGCGGAGATACAATGCCTGACTTTGCGGATTTTAAAGGCGGCGGTTTTGTCGAAGATAAGCTTTATAATTGGTCCTCCAGCATCTATACGGAGGCATTGCGCAGGAATAAGGGGATATATCTGCATTGGGGAGCGACTGTGGAATGCGGGGACACCAGGGATGATATGCTTCTGGGACAGGCGTATATGCAGGCGCTGGAACAGATAGAGCATAACGCAGGGATCTGGTATGAGCATGGCTTCACGGTGCAGACAGCACCGAAAATCGGTGTGCGGGAATGCCGCCGCGTGATGGGAGATTATGTCCTGACCATATATGATATGTTAAAGGGCAATTTTGAATACGATACGGTAGCGGTCAGTAATTATGGCGTTGACTTATGGGGCTCGGCAAAGATCGATGAAAAAGGGTTTAATAAAAAGTTCAAACAATATGGGATTCCGTACAGGAGCCTGGTTCCCAGGCATACCGAAGGCTTTTTGATGGCAGGAAAGTGTATCAGCGGTTCCCGTTTTGCCTGCAGCTCCTATCGTGTACAGCCCATTGTCGCTTCCATCGGCCAGGCCTGCGGAACCGCTGCGGCAGTCAGTATCAGGGACAATGTAAAATTACGTGAAGTGTCTGTTACAAAAGTCCAGTCCATACTGCAAAAGTGCGGGGTAATAAATAATATATAAAATAAACTTTGCGGGAGCTTATGAATTTCACCCGGGCGGATAAATAAAAGCGGAAGCTATTCGCTCCCTGCCACCTGGCTGCGCCCGTTCATCTTGGCCAGATATAAGGCTTTATCTGCCAGCTCGATGAGCTCCGCGGAATTGGAGCTGCCTGTCGGTATCATATTGGCAATTCCTATGCTTACCGTTACTTTGCCGTAAGGCGAGGAGGAATGCTCCAGGTCCAGTGCGGCAATGTCATTTTTGATTCCGTCCGCGTAAGCCCATAATCGGTTCGTATCGGTATACATAAGCAGCACGATGAACTCATCGCCCCCATACCTGCCCACCAGATCCGTAGCACGGGTGAATTTCTGGTCCAGGATTCTGCCGATTGCCTTCAGACAGTCATCTCCGGACTGATGTCCGTAGGTATCGTTATAATCCTTAAAATAATCAACATCCAGCATGAAGACGGCAATGGGCGCCTTGTGGCGGTACGCGTGATTCCAGGCATTGGCGAAGATATTATCGAACAGGCGCCGGTTGGCAATACCGGTCAGACTATCGGAGAAGGACAATTGTCTTAATTCCTCATTGCGTTTTTTTAATTCCTGGGTCCGTGCTTCTACTTCATCCTCCAGATGAGCAAGTACCTTGGTTAGTTGAAGACCCATCTCATTGAAGGAACGGTTAAGCACACCAATCTCATCCTTTCTCCCGTCATCAGGAACAGGAATCAGTTCTCCCCTTGTAAAATTCTTCACTGCCCTGCTCAGATTCACGATAGGCCGGGTGATCTTTTCTGCGATCCAGGATGCAGAGAAAAAGGAGAGCACCAGAGCAGCCAGCAGGATGAGCACGGTTTGCAGGGTTGCCAGTTTCACTCCCCCAAGAAAATCATCCTCTGCCGATATCACATAGATATTCCAATTGTTTCCGAACTCTTTAAAATGTGAGAGTCCCACATAATATTGTTTCCCTTCCACGGTAAAGCCGGTCAGATCGTATTGATATTCATGCTCAGGCATGTTCAGGGAGGCTTTTATTAATTCATTCTCACACTCCGCTGCCGGAATCAGGTGTGACACGTTGTCCACGGTCGTATAGGAGACGATATCAGAGGAGGTAGCGATTAACATGCCCTCCTCGTCTGTGATGAATACCTGCCCGGCCGCACCGATGGGCAGATTGCCCAGAGTATCCCCCAGCCAGGACAGAAGGTAGTCCACGCCCAGTACGCCGACCAGCTCGTGCTTCCCGTTATAGACGGGATGGCTTGCCGTTACCGTCGGTTCATGAAATACAAAGTGGCTGTATACGCTGCTGAAGGTGGGAGAGCCGGCTTCCAGGGCCTTAATATACCAGGGACGGCTTCGCGGATCAAAATCAGGGAATTGTTCAACCAGCCGGGTCCCCTCACCGGAAGCGGCTGTTTCATAATACCAGGAAGCTCCTCCGGTGGAGCTGTCATTACGGACGACCTGTACCGTTCCGTCCTGTGTGCGCCGTGCTCCGTAGAAGGAACCGTCCGGCAGGCCGATAAAGCTCATGGCCACATCCGGGTAGGAATTGAGATGATTTACAAAATACCGCTCCCGTTCAATAACATCTTCAAGGTCCAATATCCCATGCTGCAGGGAATCATAATTAATCCGGTTCAGCTGCACGGCGGCCTGTAACCGCTGCGTCAGCTGGTCCTTGACCTGCTGCAGCATCTGCTGCTGCAATTCCTTCAGGATAATATGGGAATTAACGGTATTGGCATGGATCAGATAGAAGCCGGTGGACCCTATGGTCACCAGCAATATAAGCAGATATGGGATCGTAAACCACAGTTTGATGGATTTAAACCGCAGTATTCTTATTAAAGAGCTTTTCTTATGTATCCTCATGACAGTGTTCTCCTCACCGGGCGACTGTAATCGTCACCGTGGTTCCTTCTTCTTGTGTACTTTCAATATTTATTCCTGCATTCCTCCAGCTCTTAATTCTTCTGCTTACATTAAAGAACCCGACACCCTCGCTTTTATATTCCATGTTCTTTAATTTATCAACCGTATCAGCCGCCATTCCGATTCCGGTATCCCTGACTTTTATCAGGATAACTCCGTTCACTACCTTCGCCGATACAGATACGGTTCCGCCTGTTTCCTTTTTACACAGGCCGTGCTTAATGGCATTCTCCACAAGGGGCTGGATACACAGGGGCGGAAGCTCGATATCCATTAACTGTGGCTCGATATCATACACAACATGGATTAATTCTCCGAAGCGGGCCTTCTCTATCTCCACATAGGCCTTTATCATTTCGATTTCCCTTCTCAGGGGGACGATCATAAGCTTATAGTCGATATCAAAGGTCAACCTCAGATATTTGCTGAAGTTGACAAGAAGCTGTGCCGCCTTTTCACTGTCCGTATAACAGAAGGATACCATGGTATTAATCGCATTATATATAAAATGCGGCTTTATCTGGGCCTGAAGAAATGCCAGCTCACTTTTCAATACATTCTCCATGGAGGATTTCAGCGCGATGAGGGTCCTGACCCTGGCTGCCATCTCCTTTTCATCAAAGGGCTTGGTAATCAGGTCATTGGCACCGGCTTTCATGGCCAGATCCAGATCATAATCGATATTGCTGACCGTGGAGATTAAGATCGGCAATTCAATAAAGGAATACTGCTCCCTGATCTTCCTGCATATATTGATGCCGGACTGCCCCGGCATCATAACATCCAGGATCACCAGATCAATATCATAATTCTTTATCTTATCAAGGGCATCCGACCCGGAATAAGAGGTATATACTCCGTAATGTTCCTTTTCCAGGATATACGCCGCAGTGTGGATATTAAGCTGCTCATCATCGATAATTAATATATTATGCTCGGCTACCTTATTGACAACCGGGCTGGAATAAGCGGGCAGAAGTGAGTTAAGACGAGGCATTTCCTTCCTGCTGTCCATATCGGAGGCTTTGTTTTTTCTGTGATAGGCCGGGAGGGAGAAGGAAAACCGGCTTCCTTTATTGAGCTTGGACCACTCCAGATGGATCTCCCCATTCATAAGCTCCAGCAGCTGCCGTGATATATATAATCCCAGACCGATTCCCTGATACCGTAAAGACACATAGGGATGGAAGATATCCTCCTGCTTATCCGGAGGAATTCCATAGCCGGTATCCTCCACGGCAATGTAAATTCTGCCTCCGGTCTGTTTTCCGGAGATCATGATGGTTCCTTTGTCCATGTTATGGATGGAATTATCCACAAGATTCCATAGAATCTGCCTTACCCTGCGTTCATCCGCTTCGGTCATCAAACCGGAAGGAACATGGTTCAGTATCCGTATGTTCTTGTTCAGTGCCAGCTCGGAACAGCTTTCCCCAACCAGCTCCGTGCATACCCGCATGTCCACGGAGGAGATATCCAGCATTAACTGGTGATTTCTCAGTAATGCCACATCCAGTGTGGAATTTACGATGTCCAGCAATCTGAGAGCGGAATTTTTGATTGCCGCAGCCTTCTGGCTGGTATCCTCCGTCAGGTAATCATATTTGCCGTCCCCTGCCGTAAGAGCATCGGCAATGTTGATCAGACTGACCAGGGGCGCTTTTAAATTATAGGAGGTCTTTGTTATGAACTCATCCTTCACCAGATCCATACGAATCATATTTTTGTAAATGTGCGAGAATTGATAGGCAGGCACTAAAAATGCGCTTACGGCAAACAGGATAAAAGATACGGAACCCGCCTGCTTAAAGGAAATCAGGCCTATATTGTAAAAGGAATTGCAGGGCATGGCAATAAGCAGGGATCCCATATATATGAAGTTAAGCAGGATCCGTTTTCGTACATCGGAATTCGGCGGAGTAATCCGGAATAATTTCCATAACCGGAACAGCACATAGCATATCACCGCTTCTATAAAGGCCATAGTAAGAATCAGATAATATTGCGGTTTTGACAAGGATATAAAAAGAACTGATATACTGTAGACGGAGCTTATGAAGAATATGGCCTTCGTAAAAGCATCGGAAAGAATCTTTTTATTAATCGCGTTATAATAAGCAATAATAGAAAGCAGCAGGCCGAGAAGCGTTAGGGTATTCACTGTAATATACAGGTTAAAAGGAAGCTCCGGCAGGAAGCGATAGATATATTGTGTTCCCGTCAAGGGGAAAAAGAGAGAGATGAAAAAAAAGCTCGTGGCTGTAGCCAGTAAGTTCTTTTTCTCTTTATCGATGGAATATAAAAATATATAAAACAGACCAAAGAAAAAGAAGAGAATCGTACCGCATAATTCTACGGAAACGGATAAAATATCCCCTTTCATGCCATAATCACCTTCATACCCAATCGATCCAAGTATCCTTCCAGCCGTATCATATTCTATTACTTCATTCTAATGGTTTTCCTAAGCTGAATCAATAATAGATATTAACAAACCTTTTTAATATAGCTTTTTGATTCCGGAAGTAAGTCATAGTAAGCAATGATCAGGGTATCGAGCATTTGGCTTTTTTCCAGTATAACAGCTGAGGTATAATGATCCGAATTCTTCACCATACTGGTTAATTCGGCCCGCCTGATTTCGATCTCTTGTGAAAGAATATCTAATTTTGATTTCTGCATTTCTTATTCCTCCTTCATCCTTTGTTGTGTTATACTAATTTAATTTTGAAGGAACACTCTGAACATTTTCTAGACAAAATAGCTATATATGACAAAATGTAGTAAATTTCTACAGCACACTTTCAAATTATCATTGATTGATGTATAATAATCACGGAGGTAGCATATCGATATGTTGAAAGCCATTATTATTGATAATGAAAAACCTGCAATTGATATTCTTAAAATATTATTGGAGAAAACAGGTCAGGTCGAGGTGGTTGGCAGCTATATGAATGCGGAGGGTGCCCTTTGGCATATTCAGGGCTTAAAGCCCGATGTTGTATTTTTAGATATTGAGATGCCTGAGATTACGGGACTGCAATTAGCCGAGAAGATTATTATATCCAACAGCAGAACCGAGATCATATTTGTCACGGCATATGATCAATATGCCCTGGATGCATTTCGTGTCAATGCCCTGGATTATCTGCTGAAGCCCTTGTCCTATGAGGATGTCAGGCAGACGATACACCGCATTAATAAAAGAAAGTGGCCGTCACAGGCTGTCGCATCAAGATCGGAGAATCTTGGACGCATCTATTGTTTCAGCAAATTAGCCGTGTACGGAGCCGGCAGCGAACAGGCTGTCAAGTGGCGTACCTCAAAGGCGGAGGAGCTCTTCGCTTTTATGCTGCAGAACCTGAATGAAGAGGTTTCAAAATGGAGAATCTGCGAGGCTCTGTGGTCAGATCTTGATATCAATAAAATTGATGTTCATCTGCATACCACCGTCTATAAAATGAAAATGGTTTTATCCTCGGTCCATGTGAAATACGAACTGAGCTTTAAGAACGGCTGTTATAAACTTACATTACCGGAGGCATATATCGATACCCTGGAGTTTAATGCGGTATCCGCCATGGATTATATCATTACCTCAGATACGGTGGATCGATATTATACGGCTTTTTCCTTATACAGGGGCGGTTATCTGGAGGAGAACGGCTATCCCTGGTCCCTGCTTAAGGCGGGAGAATACTTAAAAAAATACAATAATATGACCTCGGTGCTGGTTAAGTACTTTATTGAAAAATCCGATTATAACGCGGCCGAGAAGATTCTTCGGGAGGTCTTTCAGAGATCTCCGCTGAACGATGAGTTCAATGAGATGCTGTTGAGATTATATTATATTAAAAAGGACCGGACTGCCCTGGCATCCCATTACAATACCATTAAAAATTTATATCTGACGGAATTGGGAATTGCGCCAAGTAATGCCATGCAGGCTATATATAATAATATAAATAAAATGTAATGAAGTAAAAGCTATGGATCGTTTTCCGTAAGAAGGATCCATGGTTTTTATTATGCCGTCAGGGTTCGCGGCACATTACATAAATTTTCAAAATTGGCAATATTATGTAATTTATTGTTGTAAACTGTCATAATATGCGATATACTAAATAATGTAAAAAATTAAAATGATTTTATGTTTTAATTTATATCACCATAATTTTATTATAAAACAGTTATTATATGAATTATTGCAAAATCACCAACAATTATTTGGAGGAGATATGCGTAATAAAGACAAACAAAAGATATATTTTTTCTCAGATAAGCTGAGGAAACAGCTGGAACAGATTTCACATCATCCTTTAACCATTGTAGAAGCGCCCTCCGGCTTTGGCAAGACCACAGCCGTCAGGGAATATCTTAAGGAAAATCTGCCTCAGGATACCGGTGAATACTGGTATACCTGTCTGGGTGAACCCTCGTCCACAGCCTGGAGGGGAATATGCAGCCTGATTGCCAACGCGGATAAGAATAAGGCGGAGGTCCTTAAGTCTCTGGAGATGCCTACCATAGAGACGCTGATCTACATGACTGAGATCATTAAGGATATCCGGTGCAGCAAAGAGACGTATCTGGTAATCGATAACTACCAGCTCATCAGCTGCGACATCCCATATGAATTATTGAGTGTATTATCCATGCATGGAAGCCGGAGCCTGCACATCATCATAATCACCCAGCAGATCCGGGCCAATAGGCTGTTAACCTTCCATAATGTCGATATCCACACCATCCATGCCTCTGCCTTCTTCTTCAGCAGGGAAGGGGTTGCCAGCCTGTTTCGCATGGAAGGCCTCCGCTTAACGGAGCTTGAATTAGAGCAGGTGTATATCGGTACGGAGGGTTGGGTATCGGCCATACGTCTTCAGATTATTAATTATCAGGAAAACGGGACCTTCGAACGCAACTTCGGGATTGAGCAATTGGTGGAGAATGCCATATGGAACAGGCTGGAGCCTCTGGAGAAGGAACTGCTGCTGTCCGTATCCGTGATGGACAGCTTTACCGCCCAGCAGGCTGCAATTATGCTTGACCGGGAAACATTGCCGGAGAGCCTTGAGGATATGCTTAAGAATAACGATTTTATCCGGTATTATCCGGATAAGAATATCTATACCATACACAGCATCCTGCAGGATTATCTTAAAAACCGGTTCTATCATAACCAGTCGGAGGAATTTAAGAGGAGGGTCTTCGGTCTCGCGGGGCAGTCTTATGCCATACAGGCCCAGTATTATCCTGCGGCGCAGTTATTCTATAAGATAGGCGATTATGATGCGATTCTCTCGGCGCCCTTTACCTGGGAGTATCTCAGTAATCAGAAAGAAAAGAAGATTCTGGAGTTCATTGTAGAACTTGTGGAGAAATGCCCGGAGGACACTCTGCGAAGATACCCTTTCGCTCTGCTGTCCTTCTGTTATCAGCTTTATCTTGGGGGATACCGGGAAGCGTACCGTAAGCTGTGCCGGCTGGTGGAGACAGCTGCCGGAGAGCAGGCGGATTTTAATCCGGGTGAAATAAGAAGAATCAGAGGAGAGCTTGCCATGGTCTGGGCTCTGGATGCTTATAATGATATTAATAAGATGCATCAATTCCACGAGGCTGCCTGGGATATACTTAAGGAGCCCACAAGCCAAAGATATGAAGGACCCATGACCTTCGGCAGCGCTTCGGTCCTCTATATGTTCCATCGCAAGGCCGGCAATCTGGAGGGAGAGCTGAAGGATATGGACGAATATCTGCCCTGCTATAACAGGCTGACCAGAGGACACGGCGCCGGCGCCGACAGTGTCATGAGAGCGGAAGCACTTCTTATGAGAGGGAAAGACAATGAGGCGGAGATCCTGTGCTACAAAGCGCTCTATGATGCACAGAATAACCAGCAGATCAGTATCAGCATCTGCGCCGAACTGGTCCTTGCCCGTATGGCTATTATGAGAGGCAGCACGGATAATTATCTCACCGCCATACAGAATATACAGGATTATGCGGCAAAAAGTCCGTTATTGTATGTATTGCGCATGGTGGATTACAGCATATCCCTTCTTAATCTTGTGCTTGGTATCCGCGATAATGTGGCTGCCTGGCTGTATGATATGGAGAATATCAAGAAGGTGCTGTATACCCCGGCGGTTCCCTTTGCCAGGCTGCTTTATTCAAAGCTTCTGCTGCTTGATAAGCGTCATAATGAGCTGTATGGGATCACACAGGCTTTCCTGGAGGAGGCGGGAAGCTTCCCCTATATTATACCTCAGATATTCCACTATATCTTTCTTGCCATTGCAGATTACCGTCATAAAAACGACAGTAAGGCCGGAGAACATCTTATGGATGCACTGGCCCTGGCGCTTCCGGACAAAATCTACCTTCCCTTTGCACAGCAGGGAGAAGAAATCGTGGCGATGCTTGAGATGGTGCGGTATCGGGCACATGATAAAGAGTCGATGGATGCCTTGCTGGCTCTGTGCAGGCGTCAGGAGAGGGGAGCGTCCGTTATCAGGAAATCCCTTGTAATTAACAAATCCCCTCTGACCATAAGAGAGCGGGAGGTCGCCGTACTAGCCAGAGACCGGCTGAGTGCCAGAGAAATTGCAGATAAGCTGTATATATCGGAGGCTACGGTCAGGACGATCTTAAAAAATATCTATAGCAAGCTGGATATCCATTCGAAACAAGAATTGAATTTGGTTGAAATATGACGAAAGTTATGTTAAATAGCAGTAATATGTCATAATAAACAGAAATACCTCAAAATGGGGTATGAATAAAACCGTAATCTGCTGTATTTTACAAACAGCAGATTTTTTTCGTCCGGCGAGGGAGTCTGTCGGATAAATTAAAAGGGGGAAGAGGTTTGGAAAATAGTTTTACATATGAACCCATGCTGGATATCTACATATATGAGACGACCCAGAATACCTGGCAGTTGGAGCAATGCATCCTGACAAGTGAAAAAGCAAATTGCTTTACACCGGATACAGTGAACGAGATATTCAGAATAATGCATACCATAAAAGGTTCTTCTGCCATGATGCTGTACAATAATATCGCTTCTCTGGCCCATTCCATGGAAGACCTTTTTTATTTCATCAGGGAAGGGCAGCCAGAGAATTTGGATTGTGCATACTTATCGGACTTGCTTCTGGAAGGCATTGATTTTATTAAGCTGGAGCTTGAAAAAGTAAAGAATGCCAGTACCCTGGATGGGGATCCGGCTCTTTTAATTCAAAATATACAGGATTTTTTAATATCCATTAAGGATACGGCTGAACCGGATCAGGGGAGCAGGACGCAGCTGCAGGCACGTCCTCAGGAACAGCAGCAGTATTACCTGGCCCAGAGCAGGAATACCGGCAGCCCCGCTCTAAGCTGCTATGAGGCAATCATTCACTTTGACGACGGCTGTGAGATGGAAAATATCCGGGCATATGCCGTCATCCACAATCTGAAGGAATTCGTGGATGAATATGCCCATTATCCGGAAGACCTGATTGAAGATATGGAAAGTATACGGATAATACGGGAGCAGGGGTTTCGCATTATAATCCGCAGTGATAAGGGCCTGAGGGAATTTCATGAGTTTTTCAGCAGGACGGCATTTGTCAGGGATATAGAGATAAATGAATTGAATGAGAAAGAAGGCAATACCACATCAAAGAAAACAGACGGGCGGAAGGCGGCTGCAGCCGCACAGAATATTCTGACCAGAGAGCAGGCCGAAAGCTTCCGGGCGGACAACAGGAGCAATCATCAGAATATGATCAGTGTGGATGTTATGAAGCTGGATAAGCTGATGGATCTGATGGGAGAGATGGTGATCGCGGAAGCCATGGTGACCCAGAATCCGGAGCTGGCGGATCTTAAGCTGAACAGCTTCTATAAGGCGTCCCGCCAGCTTCGCAAGATTACCGGTGAGCTGCAGGATATGGTGATGTCCATACGGATGGTCCCGTTATCGGCGACCTTTCATAAGATGCACCGTATTGTCAGGGACATGAACCGGAAGCTGGGCAAAGAGGCCGAGCTTGTATTGATCGGACAGGAAACAGAGGTGGACAAGAACATTATAGAGCATATTTCCGATCCTCTGATGCATCTGGTACGTAATTCCATCGATCATGGGATCGAGCCGCCGGAGGAGAGGATCGCCGGGGGTAAGCCCGGAGCGGGACAGATCATCCTGGAGGCAAGAAACGCAGGCAGCGACGTAATGATCACTGTCAAGGATGACGGCAGAGGACTTAGCAGGGATAAGATCCTTCAGAAGGCCGTGAGGCAGGAATTAATCGGTAAACCGGTGCAGGAGCTTACGGACAGGGAAATATATAACCTCATCTTCCTCCCGGGCTTCTCCACCAATGAAAATGTTACGGAATTCTCCGGACGGGGAGTCGGCATGGATGTTGTGGTGAAGAATCTGGAAGCGATCGGCGGGACGGTAAATGTGGACAGCAGCGAAGGAGCGGGCACGGTAACGACGCTGAAGATACCCCTGACGCTGGCTATCATCGACGGAATGAATATCAGGGTAGGAAACGCAACCTATACCCTGCCTACCACCTCCATCCAGGAGACCTTCCAGGCGAAACAGAAGGATATCATAATCGATCCGGAGCATAATGAGATGATTATGGTACGGGGAGTCTGCTATCCCATCCTCCGGCTGCACCAAATCTACTCCGTGGAGACACGGGTCACGGAGCTGACGAAGGGAATTATGCTTATGGTGGAGCAGGACGAGAAGCGGGTATGCCTATTCGCCGACGAGCTGCTGGGCCAGCATCAGGTGGTGGTGAAATCCCTGCCCGCTTATCTGAGGGAAAAGAAGAAGGTGGACGGGCTGGCAGGCTGCACGCTCCTGGGAGACGGAAGCATCAGCCTGATTCTGGGTATCGGCAGTCTGGTCAATATATAAACCGATGGGTAAAGAAGGGAGACAATAAAATGTCACAAGCAGATATAATCAACCTCGAAGAAGAGGAGGACACCCTGAAGGGAAAATATCTTATATTCTCCATGGGAACCGAGATGTACGGGATGGAGATCAAGTATATTACGGAAATCATCGGAATCCAGCCGATCACGGCGGTTCCGGAGATGCCGGACTATGTCAGGGGCATTACGAACCTGAGGGGAAAGATAATTCCCGTGATGGATGCCCGCCTTCGGTTTAAGAAGGCTGCCAGGGATTACGATGACAGGACCTGCATCATTGTAATCGACACCAATGATATCTCTATCGGATTAATCGTAGACAGCGTATCCGAGGTCCTGGCCATGAGCGATGAGGACATCGCGCCTCCGCCGGAGATCAATAAGGGCGGACACCGATACATAAAGGGAGTGGGCAAAGCCGGCGGGAATGTGAAGCTTTTGCTGGATTGTGAGAAGCTTTTGACGGATGATGAAGTGAATCTGATTAATAACATAAATTAATGGAGGCCGGCAAGTCGGATGGTTGTTATAAACGAGAAGGAATTTAAACAATTTTCGGAGTATATCCGAAGGAATTACGGCATCTATTTCAAAGAGGAAAAAAAGAGCCTGGTTGCCGGCAGACTGAACAATCTGCTCACCGGTATGGATATCCATAATCTGAAGGAATATATGGATTACGTGGAAGCCGATAAGACGGGACGGGCTGCCGCCGACATGCTGGATAAGCTTACTACCAATTATACCTTCTTCCTAAGAGAAGCGGAGCATTTTTACTATTTTAGGGACAAGGTTCTACCATATCTGGTTAATACAGTAAGGGATAAAGATCTTCGCGTCTGGAGCGCGGCCTGCTCTACCGGCGAAGAACCCTATACTCTGGCGATGATCATGGATGAATTTTTTGGCCGGGAGAAATCGGTATGGGATACCAGGATCCTGGCCACGGATATCGCCAGCAGTGTTTTAGCCAGTGCAAGGACGGGGATCTACCGGAAGGAAAAGCTGGAGGATCTGCCGGAGACATGGAGAAAAAGGTATTTCAAATCCTATGATGCGGAGAATAGTATCCTGATTGACAGGATAAGAGAGGAAGTCATCTTTGCCAACCTGAATCTGATGGATCTCTCCTTTCCCTTTAAACGCAGGATGCATGTGATATTCTGCAGGAATGTTATGATCTATTTTGATAATAATACCAAGGATGAACTCATTGAGAGGCTGTATGACGCAATGGAGCCGGGAGGCTTCCTGTTCATCGGCCATTCAGAGGGGCTAAACCGTGATAAGACCCGCTTCCGCTATGTGATGCCGGCTGTCTATCGAAAGGAGCAGGGGACATGGTAAATCAGAAGAAGATCCGGGTGCTGGTGGTGGATGACAGTCTTGTATCCAGGGAATTCATTACCAGGGGTATCCTGGCCGACCCGATGATCGAGATCGCCGCGGTGGCAGCGGATCCCTTCGAAGCCAGGGATAAGATACTTAAGGTGCATCCGGATGTCATTACCTGCGATGTTGAGATGCCCAGGATGAATGGGATCGAATTCGTCCGGAGGCTGCTTCCCCAATATTATGTACCCATTGTCATGGTCAGTGCCGTCAGCAACGCAGTTTTCGAGGCCATGGCAGCGGGAGCGGTGGATTTCGTAGTGAAGCCCGATATGCGGTCGCCTTCGGCCAATGAGATATTCCTCCGGGATCTGATTCAGAAGATAAAGGCGGCTTCCGCCGCAAAGCAGACCGCGGCGGGGAGCGAAAAACCGCGCAATGCGGTTACGGGCAGGCTGGGTCCCGATGAAGGCAGAATAATCGCAATCGGAGCCTCCACGGGGGGAACCGAGGCAATATACAGTATTTTGAAAGACTTGCCCGCGACAGTTCCCGGAATAGTGATAGTCCAGCATATTCCGCCGGTGTTCTCCCAGATGTATGCCGCACGCCTGAATAGTCAGACCGTGCTTGCGGTGAAGGAAGCCGAGACCGGGGATGTGATAGAACCGGGGAAGGTGTTCGTTGCACCGGGTGACCGGCATATGAAGATAGTGAGGCTGGGAAACCGGTATAAGATAGAGTGCTTTCACGGAGAAAAGGTCAACGGACACTGTCCCTCCGTAGATGTCCTGTTCGATTCGGTGGCCAGAGAGTCGAAAGGCAATGCGGTGGGTATCCTGCTTACAGGCATGGGCTATGACGGAGCGAGAGGGCTGCTGGGGATGCGCCGTAAAGGCTGCAGGACCATAGGCCAGGATGAAGCCTCCGCAGTCGTGTACGGAATGCCGAAGGTAGCGTACGATGTGGGCGCCGTAGAGAAGCAGGTATCCCTGGATGCCATACCGCAGGTACTTTTTGATATGTTAAGTTGAAAGGCATGGGATAAAAAATGGTAAGGATCGTAGGAATGGGAGAATTGGTGGTTACCGACAAGGAGGAGGATATTCTCAGAACCTTTGCACTGGCCAGCTGCGTGGCGGTAACCGTGTATAGTCCGGAGAGAAAGACAGCGGGCATGATTCATGTGGTTCTGCCTTTTCCCCTGGATTCAAAGGACAGGAAGGAACGGCCCGGATATTTTGCAGAGACGGGGATCCCGTTATTAATCGATAAGATGTGCAATGAATACCGCTGCAGGAAGGAAGAGCTGCTCATCCATATGTACGGCGGAGCGGATTCCATGCGAAATCATGATATTTACAGGGTGGGCAATAAGAATATCGACGCTGTTAGAAATATTCTGATGAAAATGGGACTGCCCGTATGCAAGGCGGACCTAAGAGGGAATGAAAGCAGATCCCTGGTCATGGAAGTTAAGACCGGTTCAGTAGAGGTATACAGGCAGCCGCTCATGGCATAAGGAGGTGCGCATGCAGTTTCTTAATATGCAGGAAGCAGACCGTGTAAAGTACATAACAGCCGCCCTGACCTGTATCGGGGATGGATTGATAATTACCGACCGGCAGGGCCGGGTGCAGTATATCAACCAGGCAGGAGAAAGACTGACCGGCTGGAGTAATGAAGAAGCAGCCGGGAGATCCTTCGGGGAGGTATTCCCCCTGGTGGATTATTTTACGGGAGAACCCCTGGAGAGTCCGCTGCCCGCAGCGATACAGTCAAAAGATGCCGTAGGACTGCGCAATCATTCCGCCCTGGCGGCAAGGAATGGAAGAACGCTTTTTCTGTCGGCCAGCTGTTCTCCCATCTGCCTGGAGGACTGGGGCATCAGCGGAACAGTGACGGTATTTCGCGATATCAACCGCATTAAAAGTATCGAGTATGAAATCGAGAAGGAAAAGAATAATTTAAAGAATGTTCTGGAAGCCCTGCCCACGGGGATCTTGCTGGTGGGGGAAGGTGCTGTCGTAAAGTGGGTCAATCAGCCTGTCCTGGATATGTTTCATATCACTAAGGAGCATGTAATAGGCAGATGCTTCGGGGATGCGACCCATTGCATCTACAGCCTTGAAAAGGGATGCGGCAACCATGAACGGTGCCGGTTCTGCGAGATCAGGCAGAATATCATTAAAGGGATCACAGAGGACCGGGGGAATATGGATGTGGTTATCAAGCGGTCCTTCCTTGTTGATTTGGAAGAACACTGCTACTGGCTTCAGATTAATTTCATACCTCTAACCACTACGGAGGAAAAGCAGATTGTAATTGCCATTGAAGACATCACGGAGCAAAAGAACTATGAAGAAGTCCTGCAAAGGAGCAGGGATGAAGCAGAGTCTGCGAACCGGATCAAGAGTGAGTTTATTGCCAATATGAGCCATGAGATAAGGACTCCCCTGAATGGCCTTATCGGTATGATGGAGCTTCTTAAGATGACGGATACCGACAGTGTCCAGAAGGAATATATCCGAATGGCGAAACAAAGTGCCGATTCCCTGCTCAGGGTGATTAACGACATTCTGGATATTTCAAAAATGGAGGCAGGAAAGATATCCATATCCAATATTAATTTTGATATCCTCGAATTAATGGAGGAGATCATAAAAATCCACAGAGTTCTTGCTGACAGCAGGAAATTGAAATTAATATATGAGGTCTCACCGGATACACCGGGAATTATCCGCGGAGACCCGGACCGTTTCAGGCAGATATTAAATAACCTGATCGGAAATGCCATTAAATTCACGAAAAGAGGACAAGTCCGGATTGATCTAAGGACTGCCGATCAAAACGGACCATATACCCGGCTGGAGTTCGTTATCTCCGACACGGGCATCGGTATCTCGGAAGAAAAGATGAATCTGCTTTTTAAGAGATTCAGCCAGGTGGACAGCTCCAACACCCGAAGGTACAGCGGAACCGGACTGGGACTTGCCATAAGCAAGCAATTGGCGGAGCTGATGGGCGGGACGATCCTGGCGGAGAGCGTGCCGGGACAGGGAAGCACCTTCCGATTTATTACGGGCTGCAATACGGTTAATACCGTACAGGATCCGGAGCTGCAGTCCGCTGAACCAGCAGCTCCGATATTCGTAGATGACAGTGAGATCAATAATGTGATCCTGCCCAGGACAGCACAGGCCGGCCGGATTATTATTATGGAGAATCAGACGGAAGAAGAGAGGTGCAGCCGGGTACGGCTGGATGAGAACGGAGAGATCATATTCGACCGGCAGGGTACGGCGGCAGCCAGGAGTGAGATTGCAGCCGAGCTGCATACGCTGGAACAGCTGTTCGGCGGGATATTGACGATGCTGGAGGAGGGCAGGTTTGCTGAGATGGAGGAGCCGGTGCATATGGTGAAGAAGGCGGCACTTCGCATTGACGACGATACGATGATGGATTTAGCATTCCGGGCGGAGCTTTCATTACGGAAGAATAAGTGGGAAGCCGCAGCGGATTATTGCCGGAGGATGATAGGTGAATTCAACACACGCTATAAGGAGGATTAACAGATGAAAATACTGATTGCGGAAGACGATTTGGTCAGCAGAAGGTTCTTAAGTGAATTCCTGGGGAAATTCGGTGATTGCGATCTGGTTGTGGACGGACTGGAGACGATTGATGCATTTCTCATTGCACTTAAGGACAGGGATCCCTACCATTTGATATGTCTTGATATTATGATGCCGAAGGCTGACGGAGTGAAGACTTTAAAAGCAATTAGAGATCTGGAGAAGCAATATGGAATTACACCGGAAAACCGTGTGAAGATCATTATGACAACAGCGCTTGCAGATGCCCAGCTGGTTCGGACAGCATTTGAATATGGCTGCGAGGCGTATGCCGCAAAGCCTATCGATACGGCCAAGCTGATCCAGGTAATGGAAAAACTGGGGTTAGTAAAGGAAAAGAAAGTCTGGGAGAGCCCGGAGCCCGGAAACCATGATCAGAAGGAACTGTCCGCGGAGCATGAAGAGGCTGCCGGCATCAGGGACGGTTATTTTAAAAAGGTGAGGGCCTTGACGGATTATCAGCTGGAAGTAACCATGGAAACCGGCACAAGCATCCATTTTGATTTTCGTACCCGGTTAAATACGGCGCGTTTCGGAATGTTAAAGGATGAAGAATTGTTCAAAAGTGTGAAGACGGACGGAGATTACCTGATCTTCAACAAAGCCGGCAGAATGCCGGTAAAGATTACCGCTTCGGAGTTTATGGATCTTGTTCTCATTGACCGTACCAAATAGAAGGGGGGAAACCCGGAGCATATATTTATTCCAATCAAACAGGAACAGCAAATCCAATTACATAAGGGGGAACTATTTCATGAAAAATTTATCAATCAGCCTGAAGCTGATCGCAGGCTTCGGTGTCGTACTGTTGCTTTTAATCGGTTCCATAGGGGTGTCTGTGTACAGTATCACAAGTATTTCAAAACAAACCGATTTATATGGCCGGTATACCGTACCAAACAACGGTTATTCCTGGAGCTTAAGACGGGACCTGGTATCAGTCGAGAGAAATATGCTGTCGGCTATGATGGAGGAACAGCCGGACGATATAAAGGCTTATCTTGATACTGCCGCAAAGGAAGCGGAAGCCATTAAGGCAACAATTGAAGCCTTTGCCGATAACCAGCAGGATAATTCCCTGGAGGAACAGATCAGCCATGTATTGGATGATCTCCTTCCGGCTGCCGGTGCCAAGAGAGCGGAGATTGTTGAGATTTTAAACAGCGGCGCGCAGGACAGGGTGGCTATGGCATATGATAAGTTCGTAACCGAGTATCTGCCGCAATACGACCAGCTGGCGGAGATATTCATCTCCTGGAATGAAATCGGTAACCAAAGGGCGGAGGCTCAGGGGATAGCGGCACAAGCGGCGGAAAATCTGGCCTGGACCTTACTGATTATCTTTGGCATTACGTCTGTTGTTCTGACGGTCATCATTATATTCATCATCCGGTCATCCATCCTGAGGCCGGTAAGGGAAATCGTAAGCGTATATGATGAGATGGCGAAGGGCAACATGAAATCCAATATTATGTACACCAGCAAGGATGAGATGGGCCGTATGGCAGACAGCATCAGAACGACCAACGCTCTTCTTGCGGCGTACATCAGTGACATCTCGGAGAAGCTCGGCATGATATCCCATGGAGATATGCGGGTAAAGATAGATTTGGATTATATCGGTGATTTTGCTGCAATCAAGCAAGCCATGCTGAATACCGTGCAGGCTTTAAATCATACCCTGTCCACCATCAACATTGCAGCGGAGCAGGTGAATACCGGCGCGACCCAGGTATCCGGCGGAGCCCAGGCCCTGGCGGCAGGATCCACGGAGCAGGCATCTTCGGTGGAGCAGCTCAGCGTATCCGTGAATAAGATCGCGGAACAGGCAAATGAGAATTCGGCTAATGTAAGATCAGCCACCCAGTATGTGGAGCAGACCGGCCTGAATGTAAGGGACGGAAGCGAGCATATGAAGCAGCTTACCGAGGCAATGGCTAACATCGGAGAATCCTCCGGTCAGATTACCAATATAACGAAGACAATAGAGGATATCGCATTCCAGACCAATATCCTTGCGTTAAACGCCGCAATTGAGGCGGCACGTGCAGGCAATGCGGGCAAGGGCTTCGCGGTGGTTGCCGATGAAGTACGCAACCTGGCCGCAAAATCGGCGGAAGCCGCCAAGCAGACCGCAGAGCTGATTCAGCGTTCTGTAGTAACCGTTGCCGAGGGATCGCAGATTACGGCCCAGACGGCCCGGATCCTGCAGAATATCGAGGAGAAATCCAATCTGGTCAACGAAAGCATTGTAAAGATCGACCGTGCCTCCGCTGACCAGGCAATTGCCATTGATCAGGTGAAGCAGGGTCTTACCCAGGTATCCTCCGTGGTTCAGACCAATGCGGCTACCGCGGAAGAGAATTCGGCTACCAGTGAGGAGATGTCCGCACAGGCTACCACTCTTCGGGAAGAGGTCCGAAAGTTCAGGCTTGAGGACAGCTATGAGAATGGGAACCTGCAGCATATTTCCTTATTGAAGGAGATACCCGATCTGAAGATACCGGTATCGGACAGCTCCTATGCATTCGGAAAATATTAGAGGTTACAGAAATCTGCTGCCGGCTGAGAGATATGGGTACAGGTGAAAGGAGAAGGATATGAAATCGATACAAAATAAGTTGAATCTGTTTATAATGGCACTGGTCTTTTTCACGGCAGTGGTCGTAACGGGCTTTGTATTAGTAATATTCTACCGTAATATGACAGCTCAGCTGGAAGAAGACTCACAGGCATTGTCAATAGCCTACAGCCATGCTGTTTATAACCAGATTCAAGGCTACAAATCGGAATTGGAGATCGCGGCAGCCTTGAAGGACATTACACAGGAGGACACGCCACAAAGAGACGAGCTGCTTTCCCGTCTCGCCAAAGCCTCGGGTTTTGAATATCTCGCTCTTGCCGACAGCACCGGACAGACCACCCGTAACAGCAATATTGCGGAACGGGAATATTTCAAGCAGGCTATGGCAGGGGAGACCTATGTGTCAAGTCCGCTGATCAACAAGGTGGACCAGACCGTAACAATCATGGTTGCGGCTCCCGTAAAGAACGGGAGTGATTATAACGGTGTAATATACGGAGGTCTTCTTTATGATACCTTTAGTGAAATCATAAAAAATATTACAATAGGGGACGGAGGCTATGCCTTTGTCATTGACCGGACCGGTGTAATCGTTGCGCATCCGGATGCATCCTTAGTATCCGGAATGGTGAATTATATCGAGGTGGCCAAGGAGGACAGTACATACCGGTCCGTGGCGGATGCCATGAGCCGTATGATCCGTGGGGAAACAGGGACTGCATATACCGTATACAGAGGGATTAAGCGTCTGTATGGCTTTACAGCCATTGAAGGTCCGGAGCAGTGGTCCATCACGGTGACAGTCCCCGTTACCCAGGTCATGACGAACGTATATCAGGCAATTGCCATCTGCTCGGCCGTAGGTGTCATAATTTTAATGATCAGCATAGCTATGGCGGTCCTGTTCTCACGCTCCATGACAAAGCCGATCGTTGCGGTCACCAAACGAATTGAGCTGTTATCGGAAGGAGATCTCAGCAGTCCGATTCCGGCTGTTAAGGGCAGGGATGAGATCAACCGCCTGTCCGTCGCTTTAGGAGATACAGTTACGGAGCTGCGAAGCTATATCCATGACCTTTCCACCGTATTGACCGCCATGGCGGGCAATGACTTCACAGCGGCAAGCACGGCTTCCTACAGGGGAGAATTTATACCGATCAGGCAGGCGCTCAAACATATAGCGGAGTCCCTGAATTATACCCTGTCGGTAATCAATAACTCCACCGGTCAGGTGAACTCCGGCGTCTCCCAGATATCCATGGGAGCACAGAATCTGGCAGCCGGATCCTCCCAGCAGGCGACAGCGGTAACAGAGCTGTCGGATAATATCAGGAAGGTAGCCGATCAGGATAAAATAAATGCGGAGCATGTAAGACAGGCGGCACAGTATGTATCCGAAGCCAATACCGGTGTGCAGGATTGTAAAAACCAGATGACGCAGCTGACGGAAGCGATGAATAAGATATCAAACTCCTCCGACCAGATCACCAGCATAACGAAAGTGATAGAGGAGATAGCATTCCAGACCAATATCCTGGCATTGAATGCTGCGGTAGAAGCAGCAAGGGCGGGCAATACCGGAAAAGGGTTCGCAGTAGTGGCGGATGAGGTGCGTAATCTGGCTGCGAAATCTTCTGAAGCGGCAAAGCAGACAGCGGAGCTGATCCAATCATCATCGGAAGCAGTTGCCCGGGGCTCGTCAATCGCTGATCAGACCGCCAGAACACTTATCAGGGTGGCGGAGGAGACCGGTAAGGTGACGGACAGTATACGGAGTGTCGAAGAAGCTTCCGCGGAACAGGCAGCTGCCGTAATACGGATATCGGACAGCATCGAGCAGGTATCCGCAGTTGTGCAGCTGAATGCCTCCACCGCGGAGGAAAGCTCTGCGGCAAGTGAAGAGCTCTCCTCCCTGGCGGCTTCTTTGCAGAATGAGGTAGGAAAGTTCAGGCTGCAGGAAGCGGCAGTTAAGATGAAAGCCTTTACTTAATCTATGGAAGAGAACAAACCTGTAAAAATCCGGTTCTATGATAAGTGTTGGGGTATGTCAATAAACACACTTTACAGAACCGGATTTTTACAGGTTTCAGTATATAAAAGATAAATTACTCCACACTTTTCAGGGCTTCTACCATGTTGATGCGGTTGAGCGTGTGGTTTGTTATCCAATTCACGATGACGGCGAAGCCCAACGTAATGGCAGCGGAGATAACATAGCTGACAGGTTCTATATGCACCGCAAAATATATGGAGGGCATCTGCAGAACTACGGTCAGAAATTCACTGAGCAGCCGTCCTATCGGCAGACCGATGATTATTCCGGTTGCTGTCAGAAGCAGTGTTTCTTTATTGACGTATTGATACACTTCATTATCGTAGAAGCCCAGTACCTTAATGGTGGCAAGCTCTCTGACACGTTCCGATATGTTCGTATTGGAAAGCGTAAAGAGAACGACGAAAGCGAGCCCTCCGGCCATGACAAGAATCAGGAGCATCACTGCGTTGATCAGGTCGAATCCGAAGTCTTCCACCAGGACGGACGTGCTCACGGCGGAAAGGACAGAATCACTTTCGCGGAGGGAATCGGCATACGCGCCGGGATCGGTGCAGGCATCCGACAGATGGGCATACACACCGTTGGGAGAATAACCGCCGAACAGAGCTTCATAAAGAGTCTGTGACAGATACACATTATTCCCAAGATAATTTACCGTAATATCGGAAATAACCGTCTCCTTCTGCACGAGCTCCATGTCCTGCAGATATACGCTGTCCCCGGGCTTAAGATCCAGTATCTGCGCCGCATTTTGCGTTATAATAATTCCGTTGTTATCCGGATGGATCAGAGTACCCTTCGGATTTTCCAAATGAAGGAATCCCTCTATGGAGGTCCCGTCAGGGATGACCATGAGCTGCAGCTTCTCCTCGTCCCCCCGGGCATTCGACAGCTTCATGCTGCCTAACTGCAGGTTTATAAAATCCTTAATATTATCATCTTCAGACAGCTGCCGGATGAAGTCGTCATTCTTAGCATCATCGAAAACAGCCGTCAGATCATATTGATAGATCTGTTCATATTGTTTCGGCCCCATAACTGCAATGGAATCTTTGATGGCAAAGCCGCAGATAATCAGGGAAGTACAGCCGGCGATACCTCCGACTGTCATAAACAGACGTTTTTTATACCGGAACAGGTTGCGGGCAGTGACCTTATTGAGGAATTTAAGCCGGTTCCATATGCCGGGGATCCGCTCCAGGAATACGCGGGCGCCTGCACGGGGCGCTTTCGGACGCATGAGGGCCGAAGGCATCCGGGCCAGCTCGCTTTTGCAGGCAAGGGCTGTTGCGCCCACTATCCCGGACAGGAACAGCATTACGCCGCCCACGCCATAAGCAGGGTCGAAAGACAGGTAATGCCGGGGAAGCGTATAGAGGACCCTCAGGACAATCTCTACAAACTTCGGCATGAAGATAAAACCTATGATATCACCCAGGAGTCCCCCAAGAAGACAGGCCAAAAAGGCAAACAGCAGATATTTACCGTAGATTGCGGCATCACTGAACCCTAAGGCTTTATATGTGCCTATCAGTCCCCGCTCCTCCTCCACCATCCGGGTCATGGCGGTAAGACTCATGAGTACCGCCACAAGTAAAAAG
Organism: Bacillota bacterium; assembly: GCA_023424995.1. Lineage (GTDB taxonomy): Bacteria > Bacillota > Clostridia > Lachnospirales > Lachnospiraceae > Mobilitalea. The sequence continues at coordinate 42,091 of JAFADH010000183.1, forward strand.
ATAACGGGGAAGACCCTGCCCACGGCCTCGATGGAAGACAGATCGTTGCTGAGGCTGGAATAGCTGTCCAGGGAGGTGCGGTCCTGTACATACCACAGGGTCATATCAATGTCATCCAGCTTGGAGTATGCCTCCGCCAGTTTTTGCTCCGCTTCTTCTTTCTTGTCGGCGTATTCCTGCTCCTGTTTTATTAATTCGGCTTCACCCTCCGCCAGTTCTTCTTTTCCCTCGGTAATCTCTTCCCGGGCGTCAGCTATCTTAGACTCGGCATCGCTTACTTCCGTCTCAAGCTTTGCTTCACCCTCCGCCAGCTCTGCCTTGCCGTCGGCCAGCTCCGTTTTCCCTGCTTCCAGTTCCGCCTTTCCGGCCTCGATTGTCTGACGGGCATCTTCTATCTGTGCTTCACCTTCCGCCAGTTCTGCTTCTGCATCGGCTAATTGCTTCATGGCGGCTTCCTTCTGCTTTTTAAATGCTTCTTTTTGAATATTCAAAGACTGCCGGCCGCCGTTCAGCTTGCCCAGACCTATGGCAGTCTGCACACCGGTTTCAGGCAGGGTATCCAGTTGTACTGCCTGCGCACTCAGTTGTCCGATGGTACCGGTAAGCTGCTGTGCCTCCGCTGCTTTTGCTTCATAGTCACCGGTCAGACTCTTTACGGACTCATTTGCATCCTCCAATACCTTCTGAGCTGCAGTTACGGCAGCATTGGCAGCATCCAGCTCCTTGCCGGCGGCATCCGCTTCGGCTTGCTGGGCATTAAATTCCGGAGTTCCTTCCTTCAGGCTGTTCAGCTTTCCGGTCTCAGTACGGAAGGCGGCCAGGGCTGTATCGGCTGCGGCCTGCTTTTTGGACAGATCAGCCTGCGCGTCAGCTGCAGCCTGTGAAGATGACCCAAGCTGTCCGTTTATTGCGGCCATATCCCGGTTTGCCATGTCCAGTGCCGCCTGCATTTGGCTTATCTGCTGCGACAGAGCGGTATTCATCGTATCAGCCTGTTCTTTTAATATGCCGGCAAGAAGGGCGCTTTCTGCGGAGACTCCCTCCGCGATGGCGTTATCATCCGCACCGGTCACCGCCAGCGCGGCAGCCGCATTTACCAGAGCATCCCATTCACCGGCCGGCCATGCGCCGCCCAGAGTATCTTTCAGCTGTGATATACCGGCTTCCAGCTGTGTACGGGATGCATCCAGCCGGTTCTGGGCTTCGGTTAACTGCTGTTCGGCTGCCAGCAGCTGTTCCTCAGCCTGCTGCCGCTCTTTGGCTAACTGCTGTTTTCCCTCGTTCAGCTTTTGGGCGTTATCCTTCAGCTCGGTCTCACCCTCCAGCAGCCTGGCTTCACCCTCCTTCAGCTGTTCCTCTGCCTTTTCCAGCTTCTGCCTCGCACTGTCTAATTCCGAGCGGGCTTCCGCGATTTTCTCCGCAGCAGTCTTCTCCTCATCGTTAAGCGTAGCTTCACCGTCCGCCAGTTCCCGCCTCGCATTGCGGATATCGTCCCATGCATCGGCAAATTTCCCATCTGCTTCCGCAAATTTTTCATTCATGGTGGTCTCGGCATCTTTGATTTTAACCTGCGCTTCTGTCAGTACCAGATCGTAGCGGATCTGTTCCCGCTGTCTTTTTATACGGCTTTCAATATTGCCGATTACTGTCCGGACGGCGGCTTCGTATTCCTCAGAATAGCAGTCCATCTCCCCGGTACCTTCCAGGGAAATATATACCGCAGTGAAGATGTCATGCCGGGCGGCTCCGGCAGTTACGAAAAATTTATAATCCGTGGCCGCAGTAGTTCGGATTGCACCTGCTATGCCGTCGCTTTGTATATCCATGGGATCTATAACCACTCCTGTGATGGTATAGACGGTGTTTACGAAGGTCGGAGACTCTGCCTCTTCCCCTGAATCAATCTCCATATCTACATCAAAATCCGTATCAACAGATGCGGCGATATCGTCATCAATGACTGTATCTGCGGCTGTGTCAGCCTTTGCATCAGTGCTGCTGTCATCTTCGGAGGAATCAGAAGCGGTATTTTCTTCGTCATTGTCCTTGATATCTTCTTCCTCAATAGTAAGGGTATCGCCTAAGGATTTGCCGCTTTCCTCCAGGTACTTTTGCGTAACGGCGATTTCCCCCTCACCGGCGGGCAGCTTTCCGGCCAGTATATGGGGAATATTCAGGCCCTTTTGGCTTAACACCGTCATCTCCGCACTTTTTCGGATTCCGTCTACCTCCGTGCGGACCGTTTCCGTATATGCGCCTTCGGCAGCAGCTACTCCCTCCGTCTGTGACAGGGCTTCCACGTCTTCTTCCGTAAGTCCCAGAGTGGACAGAATCCGGATATCAAACAAGTTCTGCCGGTCATAAAACTTATCTGCAGAGTAATACATATCAAGGCAGGCTGCATATAAGCCCGTGAGCATGGCCACTCCCAGTGCCGTTATGATGACAATGGACAGGAACCGCTTCCAGCCCTTTATAATAGAACGGTGAACATCTTTTCGGTAGGCTTTGCTCATGTTATCACCACTCAATCTGTGCAATGGGTGTGGGCTGCATATTCTGTTCAGTCTTCACAACCTTGCCGCTTTTAAAATGAATTACCCTGTCTGCCATAGGAGCTAAGGCAGAGTTGTGGGTAATAATAAGTACGGTGATCCTCTCACGGCGGCACATATCCTGCAATAGCTGCAGGATCTGCTTTCCGGTATTGTAATCAAGCGCTCCTGTGGGTTCATCACACAGAAGTAATTTCGGATTCTTGGCAATAGCCCGTGCAATGGATACACGCTGCTGCTCTCCTCCGGACAGCTGTGCCGGGAAATTATTCTTACGGTCTTCAAGACCCACCTTATCCAGTGTCTCTGAAGCGCTGAGTGAATTCTGACGGATCTGTGCAGCCAGTTCCACATTTTCCAGAGCTGTTAAATTCGGGACCAGATTATAGAATTGGAATACAAAGCCGATATCATTGCGGCGGTATCCTATCAGATTTTTTTTGTTGTATTTTGATATGTTTTCACCGTCAACAATCACATCCCCGGAGGTTGTGGTGTCCATACCTCCCAGTATGTTAAGGGCGGTGGTCTTGCCGGCGCCTGAAGCCCCCAGAATGACAGCCAGCTCGCCCTTTTTTACCGAGAAGCTGGCATCATCCAATGCCCGGATCATTACCCCCTCGGAAGTGTATTCCTTTATAACGTGTTTAAATTCGATGTATTCCACAAAAGCCTCCATGATGAATTATGATTATCACTTGATTTTTATCTGTTAACGATTTATTATAAAGACACCATGTTGATTTGGCAACCGTCAGATGTATATAAAGCGATTGTTTTACAACAAGACATGATGTATATGTCGCTTTCAGAACAAAAGTGAAATTTATTATCGGGGGGGAGGAGAGTATCTATGAAAGAAATGAAGCAGGACAGAAAAACCCGTTATACCCGGATGGTGCTGCAAGACAGTCTGATTGAGCTGATGAGAGAAAAGCCCATCAGTAAAATAACCATTAAGGAGCTGTGTCAAAATGCAGATTTAAACCGGACGACCTTTTATGCCCATTATACCGATCAATATGACCTTCTTCGGAGCATAGAGGATGAAACCCTTACCTGGGCAAAGGATGCCGTTAACATTCTTAACGAAAAAAGGAGCGAACATGAAATTAAGAAGGTTCTCGAAGGGATCTGCCAATATTTTGCGGATAACAGCAAGCATCTTCAGGTCCTGATGAGCGAACAGGGGGATATAAATTTCCAAAAGGAGTTATTTACACTGATATACCGGCAGTGCGGCATAGACTCCTTAGCTGATTACAGCGGGGACAACGCTTCCAGGGAATTGTATTTTCTGTTTATAGTCACCGGAAGCATCGGCCTTATACAGCATTGGCTGAAAAGTGGAATAATCCAGCCGGCAAATGATATTGCCGGGATCATATACCATATGACCATGATTGCCAGGGAGGGCGCCGCGCATCAACTTACCGGTACGTTTGCAGTGCAACTATGAATATAACTTATGCACGGCGCGAAAAACTGCACCTTTTATCAGAAGTTTGGAATGCAACTTCTGATAACTTATATTATCGGAACAAACCCCGGTTCCGATAATCGAGATGCACGGCGCAAAAGCTGCGCCTTTTATCAGAAGTACAGTACAACTTCTGATAACTTATATTATAGCTAATACATCCTTTCTTGATACACCTGGATGAATATATTTCATATTGTAATTATATGAGGAATGTATTATCATTTAGATTTATACAGAGAAAGAAGGTGAACAGATGGCGATATTTCAGCTTAAGGATAAAGACGCATTCCGAATTGAAGATAAAGCGGCGGCAGAGATCTATTACGGCAGCAATCAGGAATGGTATCCCAAGAAGTGGCAGCGCATGGCCGGATGCGGTCCATCGGCAGCTGCCAACATCATGTATTATCTGATGCATATGCATGACACCGGCCTAAATTCCTTCCTGACCAAGGATGATTGCCTTGCTCTGATGAATGAGTTATGGTATTATGTTACGCCCACACTGGGCGGTGTGTCGTCTACAGGCATGTTCAGCAAAGGCATTGATAAATATATAAAGAAGAAAAAGTTAAATATAAAGATCCGCAGTATTGATATACCAAAGAATAAATCGGAGCGGCCCGGTATAGATCAGGTTCACAGCTTCATCATACATGCATTTGAGAAGGAATCTCCGGTTGCGTTTTTAAACCTGGAGCATGGTACAATTGAAGAGCTTGAATCCTGGCACTGGGTTACGATAATATCCCTGGATTACCAGGAAGAAAACGGCTCTTCCTGGGTCCAGATCCTGGATGGCGGTCTCGTCAAGCGGATTGACCTCCTGGAATGGTTGCGGACAACAAAATTAGGCGGCGGTTTTGTAAGCTGCGAAAAAATATAAGCAATCGGCTTTATATTCAGAGTAACTGGAATATAGGCTGATTGCTTTTTTAGACAGGATTTTTACAGGTTGGATTGCTTCCGAACAATTAAAATGATTTATTAATATGATTAATATATATTATCTGGCAGACTTATGTAATAAAATTATTATTTTGTTGTATTCCATTATAATGCGTGTGGTTACATTTGGCAACATTTTTTTGAATAATTTCTCAAATAATGACATAAAGTGCGCAATTAAAATTGAACCATGGTATAAAGCTCATCCTTTTGGTCCTGGCTGATGCCAATATATCTCAAAGTTACGCTTGGAGAGCTATGATTAAACGTATCCATGATCAGTCCGACATTGTAATTTGAGATCTTATAAGTCCAATAACCCCATGTTTTTCTTAAGCTGTGAGTTCCAAAATTCTCTACGCCCACTGAATCAGCAGTATATTTTAAGACACGATATGCTTGCACACGGCCTACATACCGGCCTTTACGACTGACAAACAGATAACTGTCCCAAGTAATGCGTTCTTTTTCAATATAATTTAAGATTTCATGACTTAGTGAAGCATTTATTTTTATCTTTTTTTCTTTTCCTGTCTTTTTTTCGATGATCGTCAGATATTCCCTGAACTGTCCATCGCTGTTTTGAAGGTCTTTTAGCTTTAATGGCAAAATGTCACTAATTCGTAAACCAGTATTCAATCCGAATTTAAATAGCAATCCGTACTTTGGATCCTTGCTTGCCAAATGATAATACATTTCATCGATTTTTAACTTATCTCTGATGGGTTCAACAGTCATAAAATTCCTTCTTTCCTGTTATAAATTAGCTGATTGATTACATAATGAACGATATATCTTAATTATACTGCCAGCTTTAAATTAATGCATTAGAAGTTGAGGTTATTATGTAACAAAATAATAAAATTGTTACATAGACGGCAATCTTCAAGTAATTACAAAATGATGTATAAGAATTTAAATTATTATGCGCAAATATCAGGTATGGATTTTAACAGTGCGGAGGTAAATTATGGTAAAAAAGACTTCCAGATGACATGGAATCATTAATGAGATTACCAATACAACGCAGATTATACCATAATTTGCATGAAGGCAACAGGGAGAACATATGTGTTTTACAAATATTAATATATTAAAATGCAATGAAGGCGATATCCTGGCCTCGGATATATACAGTGTCAATGGAACGAACCTGCTTGTAGCTAAAGAAGCGGTTATGAATGATTATATAATGAAGCGATTAATCAGTCTTGGAATCAGTTCCGTCTGCATATATAAAGAAGATGAGATGGACCTTCTGCACGATAAGGATGAGAAGCGCTTTCTTCAGGGATACAAGAAGAAAGTAGAGCTGACCAAGAACATTTTCCATGGCATGATCTCCGGGGAGCCGTTGAATTACTCCAAATTGCAGAGTCTGATTGAACTCATATATGGAGATATCCATGAAAATAAGAAAATTCTGAAATTTGTATCCAAACTGCGGGCAAAAGACGAATATATCTATATGCATAGTATTAATGTAGCATTTTACTCCATGCTGATTGCAAAAGGGCTGCGTTTATCTGAGGAAGGAATATACAAAGCAATTCTGTCGGGTTTGTTGCATGACATAGGGAAAACAAAGATACCTGATCATATCCTGAGGAAGCCGGGCAGGCTCTCAAGGGAAGAATTTGAAATAATCAAAAAACATCCCGATATTGGTTATGATATAGTGGAGAATATGAAAGGAATTAATGATGATGTTAAGAAAGCCATACTTCAGCACCATGAAAGGATGGACGGCTCGGGATATCCGTTTGGTTATCTTGGAAAACACATTAATCTTTACTCCAGAATCGTTGCGGTAGCGGATGTATTTGATGCAATGACTACCGACCGGGTGTATCAAGGCAAAAGCACCCCGTTCCAGGTAATAAACATGTTTTTAACGGAAGGCATAACGTTGTTCGATGTGAGGATAGTGGATGTATTTGTCAAGCATCTGGTAAATTATCTGATCGGCAATCATGTGCTCCTTGACAATGGGGAAACAGGAGAAATCGTATTCATCCCCCAATATCTTCCGTATTGTCCGATCATAAAAGTATCCGGTGATTTTGTGGATCTTTCAAAGGATAATACGAAGAAGATTATAAAAATGCTTTAACTCTTTCATTTCGCACTGATTGTTCAAAAAGGCTGCCGGTTATCCGGCAGTCTTTTTGCATTGCATATTACATTTATTTAATAGATAAATACATAGGAATCCGATGACGGTCTGATATAATGATACTGACATTATTAAAAGGAAGGAAGATCAACATGAGAATTGAATACGGATTTTATCCCCGGGGAAAGAAAAAGGCGCTGACCATGAGCTACGATGACGGACATATCCATGACCGCCGGCTCGTCGGTATATTGAACCAATATCATATCAAGGGAACCTTTCATCTTAACTCGGGCTTCTTCGGAAGAGAGCATATCGTTAAGCCGGACGAAGTAAGGGAATTATATGAGGGGCACGAGGTGTCCGTACATACATTAAATCACCCTTATCTGGACATGCTGCCGAAGGATACCCTGCTGCATGAAGTCCTGGAGGACAAGTCCAACCTGGAAAAGCTTGTGGGATATCCTGTCCGCGGAATGTCCTATCCCTATGGGGCATATAATGAGGAAATTATACGAAACTGCAGATTGCTTGGGATGGAATATGCAAGAACCTGTGAGGATAATCCAAGGTTCTCGATACCCGGGGACTTTATGAAATGGGGCCCTACCTGCCATCACAATAACGGAATAATGGATAAACTGGAGTTTTTTAAGAATCCGGCACCCCGGGTGGTTATGCCCTTATTCTATATCTGGGGCCACAGCCAGGAATTCCACCGTATGAACAACTGGGAGCTTATGGAGGAGTTCTGCAAAGCGGCTTCCCATGACGAGGAAGTATGGTATGCGACGAATATAGAGATCAAGGATTATATTACGGCACTCAGAGGACTTGTTTTCAGTGCGGACCAAAGGATAGTCCATAATCCCTGGGGTCAGTCCGTATGGATCTCTGCCGATAAGGAACCTGTGGAAATCAAACCTTTGCAGACGGTTTCCCTGTAGAGGAGTAAGCGGATATATGAATAGAGGATATAATTCCTGTCAAAGTAAGATGCCCGAGCAGTGGGGTATCTTATTTTATTGCTGTAAATGGCATTAAAGCTATTACATCCTGCACTGCATCTGCCGGCCCGCTCTGTTTTAATTGGATAACTACTGATTTTAATCCATAAAATGCTGAATATCCTACCTGTACTGTATAACAATAATACTGTTATCATTAATCGGGTATGTTTTATATTACAGTACAGAGAAGCATAGGAGACCGGAATATGATTAATTCTAAGAAGAAGATTGTGACCAGATATGAAAGGAATCCGATTATCACCAATGATTTAGTTCCATACAGCTGCAGGGGAGTGTATAATTCCTCCGCTGTAAAATATAATAATCAGTATTATATGGTACTGCGTTGTGAAGGGTATAACTTAAGGGATTATTTTATGGTAGCGGTGAGCCGTAACGGCTATGATGACTGGATGATCAAAGGAGATGTAATTCCCATGCCCGATACGGAGGAATTCCGGATCTTTGGGGATAACTATTATGATCCGAGAATTACGAGGATGGAGGATACCTTTTACATAACCTTTTGCTGCCATGCGGATGAAGCCCGGATGGCGCTTATTACTACGAAGGATTTTGACCATTTTGAATGGAGGGGCTTTATTACCGGATACGGATACCGGAACACGGTGCTGTTCCCGGAAAAAATAAACGGGCTGTATATGGCACTGGAACGTCCCAATTGTATCGGGAATATATGGCTGACCAGTTCTCCCGACTTAAGATTCTGGGGTGACCATAAGCTGGTCCTGAAGGCAGGAAAGGAATCGGTGGGAGTATGGGGGATCAGTAAGATCGGACCCTGCGGAACCCCCATCAGGACGGATAAGGGCTGGCTGATCATCTTTCACGGAGTGCAGACGATCTGTGACTATGAGTATTTGTATCATACGGGTGTAATGCTGACGGAGCTGGAGGACCCTTCCAGAATAATCCGTGTAGGAAAGGAACCGATCCTGTCGCCCGAGGAGACCTATGAGCTGACCGGACATGCGCCTAACGTGGTTTTTGCATCCTCCCATGTAGTGGAGGAGGATGGAAGTGTGAAGTTATATTACGGTGCATCGGACCGGTATCAGTGTGTGGCAGATACTTCCATTCCGCTATTGCTGGAAGCAGCCCTTGAAAGATGATAAGCCGGAGGCTATAATGGTGATATAGGATACAAAGTATTGTGCTTAACGGAAGAGGGAGGCTGCGGAATGTATCGTGTTATTCTGATTGATGATGAACCATGGACCTTGCAGGGAATTGCCCAAACCTTTCACTGGGGCGATTACGGCCTGGAGGTGATCGGCACATATACCTTTGCCACCAAGGCATTGCAGGAGATTCTGGAGAAGAAACCGGATGCGGTGTTTACCGATATCCGTATGCCCATCATCAGCGGTATCGATATACTGAATTCCATCCGGAAGAATAACCTGGATACGGAAGTGATCATCATCAGCGGCTTCGGGCAGTTTGATTATGCCCAGGAAGCGATCCGGCAGGGAGCCTTTGATTATATCTTAAAGCCTATTGATGAAGAGCTGACGGATTCACTGCTGGAGCGGCTGCAAAAAAGACTGGATCAAAAGCAGGAAGAGAAGAAAAGAAGAATCATAGAGATGATCATTGAGGAGCCGGAGCAGGTAAATCCGGAGCAGTACGGCCTGCCTGACCGGTTTCCCGCTTATCAGGTGGTAGTCTGGAGCGATCCGGACCGGTCGGAGCTGACGGCATTCCTGCGGCAGCAGGAGGCCGATCATATTGAAATTAAGATGTCTAACAAGTATTATTACATCCTTAATTGTAAGGATGATTTATATGAGATACTGAAGCAGCGGAATTTTCCGGTTACCCTGGGGGTCAGCAGACTGTCGGAGAATGCTTCGCAGATCCCAAGGCTTATTACCCAGGCGGCAGCGGCAGCGGCGGACGATTTTATCACAAATGAAGCCGGCACCTACCGGTACCGTGAACTGCAGTCCGGCAAACTGGTGCCTTTGATTCTCAGAATCACCAGGATATTAAATGAAGGCCGGATGGTGGATTTCGTGCAGTTAATGGAACAGCTTCCGCAATTGTTTGTAGAAAATGGGTACGGCATCGAGGATTTATGCTATCTGTGGAATCAGATTACAATGCATGTGGAACTGCATTCGCAGGACCGGTCCGAAAATACGGCTCTGGAGCTTTTTGACTGGCAGCAGCTTGGGTCAAAATTCGACGGGATCGAGGCAATGTGCCAGATACTGATCAATGACGTCCAATTTTGTTATGATGATACGGAGCTGGAGTCGGAGGAGGAAGCGGATGCGGGAGGAGCCAACTTTACAAAAATACTGAAATACCTTAATAAGAATTACCACAAACAGCTTAAATTAAAGGATTTATCCGAGATGTTTTATATCAATAAGAATTATGCCTGCTATTTATTTAAGCGTTACACAGGCATGACCTATTCGGAGTATCTGAACAAAATCAGAATGGAGCGTGCCAGGGAGATGCTGGCCGCTACCTCTTATACCATTGCGGAGGTGTCGGAAAAGGCGGGATATACGGATTATTTTTATTTCAGCAAATTATTTAAAAGGACCTACGGTGTAACACCGTCCCAATACAGGCAAAAGCCGGTAAGAACCGTCAACTGACGGATACGGAGGGCAGTATGATCAAACAAATAAAGCGTATGGGCCTTCGAAAGCAGTTAGTGGTTATATTTGCAGCCTGTATCATTATCGTATTATCCACGCAGTTATTCTATAACATCAGTATATTCCGAAAGAAAACGGATGAAAATACAGCCAACTGCTATAGTACCATAATGCAGACCAATTCCATGCTGACCCAGATCTCGGACCGTATCTCCTCCGTCGGGAAGTCGGTATCGGGGAATCAATATGTCCAGGAATTATTAAACCTGAATAATGACAGCAGCAAGGAAAATCTGATTCGCAGAAAGGAATTGATCGATATTCTGTCGAATTATCTGGGAAGCATTATTAATGCCAATGAGATGCTGAATGATATTGTTCTTATTGATAATAACGAGAGAATCATCGCAACCACCACTCAGTTTAATTATATATCCTATAAGAAGTTAACCATGGAATATGATATTAAAAACATGAAGGACAGCATCTTTACCTCCTGGCTGTATTTTGCACCGGTACAGGTGGGAAATAACGGGTTTGCTTATATCGCACCGGTATATTATACGACCGGTGATTTTGAAATTGAGTCGGCAAGACTGGGGACCTGCATCATCTGGTCAAAGCCTACTCCTTTGGTGGACATCGTGGAATCCACGGCAGCCACGGAAGGAGCTACCGTTCTGGTTGCGGATGCCAACGGGTATGTTATGGCGCTCAATTCCTCCTATTCCATATCGGAAATCAGTGAGGAGATCGACGCGATGCTTCAAAATCACGACGGTGACGAAGCCCAGGAGGAGATCCAGAGGATGAAATTCATGGGGCGGGAGAGCTTTGTATTGATGAAGGAGCACAGGGATACCGGGTGGAAATCAGTCAATATCGTTCCTACCGGGGAGGTATATAGGGAGACCTTTGAGACCCTGTACTTTGGGATAGGGGTAGTGCTGGTATCCATAGTTATCCTGACCGGCTTCGGCATCTATATGATCAGCAGCATAACCAGACCTCTGGATCAGATCACCCATGCCCTGGATTCCATCGGCAGCGGCAATCGGAAATACAGGGTCAGGGTTTCGGAAAAGAATGAATTCGGTATTATCAGTGACAGGATCAACATGATGCTGGATAATATGAATCATATGAATCACCGGATATTCGACATGCAGTCCAAGCTGTACGAAAAGGAATTAATGCAGAAGGAATCGGAGATGCTGACACTTCAGAGCCAGATCAACCCGCATTTTCTATATAATACCCTGGAGTGCATCAGAGCGATTGCGGTAATCCATAATATCAGGGAGATACCGGTAATTACTACGAGTATGTCCAAGATCTTCCGGTACAGTATCAAGGGAGGCATGGTCACTACCATCAAGACGGAATTGGAGTGCCTGGAAGATTATTATAAGATCATTGCGATCCGTTATAATGAGAGGCTGATATTAACCGTAGATGTGGACAACAGGCTGTATCCCTACAGTATGCTGAAGCTGTCCCTGCAGCCGATCATCGAGAATTCCGTCTATCATGGCCTTGAAGCTACGGAGCGGAGGGTGAATGTGGCAGTCAGGGGGCGGATGGAAGGAGAATATGCCGTCTTTTTTATTGAAGACGACGGGGCCGGCATACCGCCCGATAAGCTTCAGGCCATCAATGCTTCGCTGGATAAGGATGCTTCGGAGGATATCACTGAGGTGAGACGGTCAAAAAGCAGCATCGGACTTACGAATATCAATTCGAGGATAAAGCTTCACTATGGCAGGGAATGCGGCCTGAAGCTCGAAAGTCCGGAGAGCGGAGGGACACTGGTAACCATAAGGATCAAGCTGTTATTGGAAATATAGAGGATGTTTTTAACAGAAAGGGCGGTTTTATTCGGGTACGAATGATACGTCCTTTTTGATTCTTGCAGAAATCTGATTTTTATACCAAAACTACTTAGCTGAGCACATTCCCGTATGGCCGGAAATCCTCTATACTCAGATACAACAAGGAGGACACGACATGAATGTGATAGCTAGGAATGAATTAAAGGATCAAAGAAAGCTGATGCGGCTGGAGAACAGGCGCAGGCTCCGCAATGAAATATGGCGTTACCGCAAGCTTTACCCGCTGATGATGTTCGGTGTTCTGTTTTTCGCCGTATTTTCTTATGCGCCTATGTATGGAATTCAGTTAGCATTTAAACACTATAAAATAGGTCAGGGAATTACCGGAAGCGAATGGGTCGGACTTAAGAATTTTACAATATTATTTGCCAGAGCCGAATTCTGGGACAGTATCCGCAATACGCTGGTCATTTCGTTTTTAAAGCTCCTGATTGCATTCCCGGTACCGATCCTTCTGGCCATAGGCTTGAATGAGATTCTGTCCAGTAAGCTGAAGAGAAGCCTGCAGGTTATATTTACATTACCCCATTTCCTGTCCTGGGTAACCATCGGCGGAATAATGCTAGCCCTCTTTGCCACCGAGGGAGCGGTGAACGGTATGCTGGAAGCGCTGGGCGGCTCCCAGATTAAGTGGCTGAGTAACGGTATGGTATTCCGGGGGCTGATCATATTCACCAGCATCTGGAAGGACGCGGGCTGGTCCTGTATCATATACATGGCCTCCATCACCGGGATTGATCCGGCACTGTACGAGAGCGCCAGGATTGACGGTGCAAACCGTCTGCAATGCGCCGCTTATATCACCTGGCCTTCGATTAAAGGCACCGCTGCCATTCTGCTTATCATGCAGGTGGGGCATGCGATGAACGGCAATTTTGACCAGATTTTCAACATGTATAATCCGACGGTTTATAATGTGGCTGATGTTATTGATACATATATATACCGGATATCCTTCCTGCAGGCGGCGGATTACGGGCTGAGTACCGCGGTGGGATTATTTAAGGGCATAACCAATTGTATTCTGTTATTGGCGACCAACTATATCGTCGGCAGATTTAATAAGGAAGCAAGAATGATATAGGAGGGTGACGAAGATGATAGAAGAAAAGACAAGAATGCAGATAAGAAAGAAAAAGAAGAAGTTTAACGTGCCGCATTTCATTTTGGTTGCTGTTTTATGCCTATATGCATTGCTTATCATATATCCTTTTTACAGCAGTGTTTTAACTTCCATAGTTCCCTATTCCGTTGCCATACGCAATTCGTTTTTATTATATCCCAAGGGGATTGATTTAAGCTCCTACGAATTTATATTCAGCTGGGGAACCTTATGGTACGGGTTCCGGACAACGATCATTGTCGTGATCCTGGGAGTGGCATATAATCTGTTTCTTACGGTTACCTTATCCTATGTACTGTCCAAGCCGATTCCGGGAAGAAAAATAGTAAATACGATGATAGTATTTACGATGTTTTTCCAGGGAGGCCTAATTCCCGGATATTTATTAATTAAGAATCTGGGGCTGATCGATCATTACGGGGCCATGTTCCTGCCCATGGGAATAAATATCATGAACATGATGATTATGCGCACTTATTTTCAGGGAGTACCCGAGGAGCTCAGTGAAGCGGCAAAGCTGGACGGAGCGGGGGAATATACGATTCTTCTGCGCATTGCCCTGCCCTTATCAAAGCCCATGCTGGCCACCATCGGACTGTATTACGGCGTGGACCGCTGGAATGAATGGTACAACGGAATGCTGTTCATGAGGTCGGTGGAAAAATGGCCACTGCAATTGCATATCAGGAATATGATCCAGTCGGTCACCAGTATTGTGGACCAGATACCGGAGGCCATAAGGCCGACCGCATATCCGGCCGGTATACAGATGGCGGGAATTTTAGTAACCATATTTCCCATAGCCATTATATATCCGTTTCTTCAGAGGTATTTTGTCAAGGGGCTGACACTTGGAGGCGTCAAAGGTTAGTATATAAAGTCCGTCACAAAAGGGCGGAATTTATGTATAGAGTTACTTATTCACATATCAAGGAGGTATAGTATGAAAAAAGCTAAGAAATTGATTGCTTTATTACTGACAGCCATCATGCTGGTAAGCATTCTGGCAGGCTGCGCAGGTGATACGAAGCAAAACGGGGAGGATAATCAAGGCGGCACCGGTACACCGACGGGCACAGGAAACCAAGGCGGGGATGATAAGGATGCGGATAAGGAAGAAGAGAATCCTTATGCGGAGAAAATAACCTTTTCCATGAGCGTGATCGGAGCCGAGACAGCGGGCTTGACCAATGACGGACAGCCGGCTGCCAACTTTGAGTGGCTGAAGGAGAAATTCAATGTGGAATTTGATTTCTGGCCTTTAACCTGGTCCAACTATATTGACCAGACACGTATGTGGCTCAATTCCGATTCCGCACCGGATCTTATTATGCTGGATATTGCGCCCACACGTTACGGGGAGTACCTGGAATTCGTGGAAGCCGGGCTGTTTAAGCCATATCCTGATCTGGCGGGTTATGAGAATTTAAAAATGCGTTTTGATAATATGACAACAGGAAAGAAATTTGAAGTTGACGGAGAGATCTATGCATGGCCGGCATACAAGGACTCATCAAAGTATAAATATGTAAATCCCTTGGGATATCTTTACAGAAAAGACTGGGCTAAGCAGGTAGGCCTGTGGAACGAGGATGACATCTATACCTGGGAGGAATGGTTCAATCTTGTAGAAACGGTTATCGAAGAAGATCCCGGCAATAACGGAGCAGGTAAAACAATCGGTATCATTACCGCTCAGGCCTGGGGCTTTCCTAAATTTATCGTAGGCTCTGTCTCCCCTTATTTAATGACATTTACCAAGGATACAAGCGGCAAATGGGTATGGGGTCCGGCTCTGGAAGAAAGTCTGGAAGCCGTTGTGACAGCAAAGCAGTTATATGATGACGGTATTATCTGGTCGGATCAGCCTATGATTACTCCGGATGACGGTAAGAACAATTTTGCGGCAGGAAAGCTGTTTGCCGCTGCAAATTCCAATCTTACGGCCAATGGCTTTAACGGAACGATCAATAACTTCACCAATGCAAACCCGGATGTTAATGCGGAGGAAGCAGTGGGTGTTGCTTATGTAAAAGGTATTGACGGCAAGTTCCTCTCCTGGGAGGGTACGGACCAGTGGTCACAGACCGCTATGAATTATAAGATTTCCGATGAAAAGGCAGAACGCTGGGCAGCTATCCTGAATTTCCTGGTATCGGATGACGGCTATAACTTTATCAATTACGGTATCGAAGGCGTGGATTGGGAATATGATGCCAACGGTGAGGCGGTGTGCTTATGGACAACGACCAATGAAGCCGGGAATCTGGTAAATCCTTACGGAGCCGGAACACAGCCCTGGGCTCGTCCTGCTTGTGCGGCAGACGGCTTTGCATTATTAAATCCGGCATATCCGGAATGGCAGCGTAACATAGTTATTAAAGCAAGTGAAATATATTCCGGTCCCGAGGCGAATATCATACCCCTCGATGTGGAGAAGGAATTCTTCAGCAGCGAAGCGTATGCCAATGCCACAGCAGGTCTGGAAGCAGAGGTATATACAAAGATTGCCGAGCTTATGACCTCCAATGACATTGCGACCGATTGGACGAACTGGGTGAATCAGAAGCTTGCCGAAGTTCAGCCGGCACTGGATGAGCTGAATGCCAAATTAAAGTAATTTACAAACTAAATAAAGACATATTATTAAGGGCGTGTTGTATGACTAACATTATGAGTAGGATGCAATACGCCCTTTAGACTGTTGCAGTTGTTCGATTAAAATCAACAGGAGAAGGCGGGAGGGCTAATTCCCATGAAAAAGGCGGATGTGCACAGAAAACGGAGGGCCTGGAAAAATCCCATATTATTGCTGGCAGCGGGAGCGGTACTGGTTTCGGTTATTATATTCGGCAGCCGTGCTTTTGCCGGGATCGGTGATAATGACATCGTTGCATATATCAACGGAGAACCGGTAACGGTAAGGGAATACACCCAGGCACTGCTGGTGAAACGGTATGATACCTATGCCTATTTCAGGCAAAAGTATGGTGCGGAGGATCATACAGGCTTCTGGACCGAGGCTTATGAGGGGGAGGTTCCCCTTGACAGAGTAAAGGGGACCGCTCTTGAGTATATCACAAACAGAAAGGTCCAGCAGATTCTGGCCAGGGATAAGGGGATCGTACGGGACATCTCCTACAGGAGCATTATGGAGGAGCTTAAGACGGAGAATGCCAGACGAAGCAAGGCGTATAAGAATAACCAGGTGATATACGGACCCGTTCAGTACCGGGAACAGGAATATTATGACCTTATCTTCAGTGATATGATTGCCGGATTGAAGCAGAAGCTGCTAAGGGAAATGACCTTTGAAGAGGAGAAAATATCCGGCTATTACCTGGAGCATCAGGAAAACTACCGCAGGAGCGATACCCTGACGGTATATAAAATCACTGCCGGATATTCCGGCCATGAGGCAGCCGGCAGGACAGAAGCGGAAAAGATCATGAAGGAGATAAAGAAGAGGCTGGAGCAGGGAGAAAGTCCCGGTGATATTGCGGGTGAATATACTGAAGATACGGCTTCGGCTGTGGAATTTGGAGAACAAAGCTTCGGCCCCCTGACAGCCAAAGGGGATCATATGGCTTCCCCGGAGCTGCTGGAGGCCGCCGGGAAACTGGAACAGGGAGAGGTAAGTGAAATACTGGATGTGAATGGGACTCTGATTGTAATGATATGCACCGGAAAGGATGCGGGGGATATCATTACCCTTGAGGAAGCCAGGGAAGATATCCAAAAGGAGCTTTTTGAACAGGAGTATGCCGCTATGACGGACAGGCTGGCCAGGGACGCCAAAATCGTTATTAACCAGGAGGTCTACGGAAAGCTGGGAGAAGAATATCTGCGGTAGTGAAGGGGGTGGTGACCGCAGCAAAAGTCAGCAGGTGAATCAAAGACTTGAATTTCAGAGACACAGGCCGGAATAACCGGCATTAATGCGAAGAAAAAATAAAAGAAAACAGGAGGAAAATGATGAAACGAAGACGTAACAGGATACTTGCGGCAATTTGTATCATGGCAGTATTGTTCACATCCTTCCGGTTTACAGCACCCGGCAATGAGGTCCGGGCCGATACCGCCGGCAATACGGTAACACTGAACCCTGTGGCTGACGCATATGTAAGATCCGGTTCCTACAGAACAGCAAATTTTGGTTCAAGCGGGGTACTGGAGGTCAAGGAGGAGGAGAATGCGGACAATAACCGGAGGGCACATCTGAAATTCGACTTAAGTTCAGTGGCAGGAACGGTTGAAAGAGCAACCTTGAGATTATATGCCGCCACTGTGGGCTTTGATCTTTCGAGAGTAATACAATTGTACGGCAATCCCGTTAATACGTGGACAGAGACAGGAATTAACTGGGATAATGCTCCTTCGGTTACGCAAAGTACACATATAGCCGATATCACGGTGACAAACCCCACCTTCGGCTGCAGCCATGGGGGCGTATACAGGGATCATGAGCATCCCGAAGTCTCGGCGCAGTGGTATGAGATTGACGTGACGGAGTATGTGAACGGGCAGCTTCCCGATCAGCTGGTATCCTTCCTGGCAGTGGTGAGCCAGAAGGCTTCCGGCTGCAATGTAAGCTTCGGTGCAAGAGAGGCGGTTCAGGAGAAAAGACCGCAGCTTGTAATCGAAACAGAAGGAAACGGACCGGGACCCGTTGATCCCAATGCCCCTTCGGTCTATCTTCCGGAGGAGGATACCTTCATAAAGGGAAATGATAATACAGGCCATTATCATACCCTGGACAGGCTGGAAGTCAGACACAACTTTGACGGGAATTTGATACGGAGATCCTATATTAAATTTAATTTTACCGGCTTCGACAGGAATATACAAAGGGCGACCCTGAGGCTGTACGCCAACACCATCGGAGCTACGGATACAAGAACCATAGAGATCGGCGGTGTGACCAATGCCTGGAATGCCGGTGCCATCACCTGGAGCGGCGCTTCGGGGGCTCCGTCTGCCAAGAATGACAGTGAATTTATAACCAATCTGGTGATAACGAATCCTTCTCCGGGTACCCAGTGGACCGGCGGACAATGGTATGAAATCGATGTGACGGATTATGTAATGAGCAGGATTGACGACGAAAGGGTATCCTTCGTACTATGGGTCAGAGATACCTCCCCCAATGGCACCGCATCCAATAACCAGGTATACTTTAATTCCAGTGAGGCTGCCGTGGGAAGACCGGAGCTTATTCTGACACCTCAGATGGACCGGTATGAATGTGAGGAACTGACGGCTGCCGTCTCAAACGGCGTAACACGTATAACTGCCCAGGACGAAGCCTCCAGCGGCGGCAGGCTGGATATGGTCAGCCTGTCACAGCCGGGGGATTATATCGAATATGCGCTGGATATACCGGAAGCAGGCGTATATTCCGTCAAGATCAACAATAAGAAGGATGCCGACAGAGGAAGCTACCGGCTGTCGGTTGACGGAACGGAACAGGGTCAGGAGGTCAGCCAGTACGGCAGTACGGTAAGCTATGCCGAAGAAGATCTTGGATTAATTGTATTCCAAACGGCGGGAGTGAAAGCCTTCCGGTTTGTGTCCTCCGGCAAGGACCCCCTGAGCAGCGGTTACACACTGGGGCTTGATTATATAAAGCTGCAGAAGGCGCAGCTGGAGAGAGTGGCCAATGTGACCGCAAGCCCGGCAGCCGGATTATTGCAGGAGCCGACAGAGATATCCCTGGCTACTGCTACCGAAGATGCGTTGATCTATTATAAAATTGATGACGCGGCTGAGTGGATCCCGTATACCGGGCCGATCCATATTGACCGGACCGTAACAATCACGGCATATGCAGGAAAACCGCCCTATATGCTGGACAGTGATCCGGCGGAATTCATATAC
The DNA here is from genome assembly GCA_023424995.1 of Bacillota bacterium. GTDB lineage: Bacteria > Bacillota > Clostridia > Lachnospirales > Lachnospiraceae > Mobilitalea. Next base: position 61,737 of record JAFADH010000183.1, read on the forward strand.
CGTTTCCCTGTGGATACGGATATTGTGATCAAGCCGGCAGCATCGGCCATTCTGCTGGACGGAAGCATAGAGACGGACAGCAGCGGCAATCCAACCGGCGAATGGGCGGGTGCCGAGCTGGTGAAGCTGGAGGGAACCGTGGATTCTGCCGGAAGACATGGGGCCGATGTGTACTTAAAATATGACTATGAGATGCTTTACCTGGGCGCGAAAATCAAAGATCCTACTCCCATGGTCAATACAAGGACAGGCTCGGGAATATGGAACGGTGATTGTCTTGAAATCTTTATCGGAGATGAAGATCTGGACTTTTCCGTATATCCTGCGGATGCCATGGCGCCCAGTGACAGGCAGATCGTGATCAGCGGCGGGAAGACCCTGGGATACCAGTACTATCTGTATACGGGCGGAGTAACGACTTATCCGGTAATACTCATGGATATTGAACCGGACGCAGACGGCAGGGGTTATACCCTGGAGGCCGCCATACCCCTGGAGGTCCTTGGCTTTACCAAACCCTGGCAGGGTACCGGCAGGGAAACCATCCTGAACGTGGTTTTAAATGACGGAGCTTTTGCAGGCAGAGGGCAGTGGGGTTGGACCACGGACAGCGAACAAACGAAGAAATCCAGAGGCTTATGGGGAAGAGCGGTCTTTGAAGCCATGCCGGAGCCAACGGATGAGATTACGGTTACCGCAAGCGTGGACAGCCAGACACGGCTTGTGACGGTCACGGGACGTACCCTGGCGGTTCAGAATAAATATGTGGCAATGGTGGTCAGGGATCCGTCCGGTAATATACAGGCCTTTGACCAGGTAAGGAGCGATGGGGAGGGTAACTTTGCCTTCCACTATAGCCTTGCCCCGGGGGAAGCCGGCAACGGTACCTATACGGTGCTTATCGGCGGTGAGGATGTGTCGGTTGCAAAACAGACAACCTTCGAATTCACCGGTTCAAATTAGCGGTTGTGAGGAGGGAATACAATGAAAATAAGACGATTTACAAGAATACTGGTCTCCCTGGCATTGACGCTTGCGCTGGCGGCACCCATACCCATACTGGAGCTTCCTGCAAGTGCTGCCAATACAACGTATTATATCGACTCTGCAGGCGGCAATGACAGTAACAACGGACTGAGTGAAAGCACCCCCTGGAGAACTCTGTCGAAGGTAAGCAATAAGACGACCTTTCAGCCGGGCGACAGAATCTTACTCAAATGCGGTTCTGTCTTCACCGGAGCCAATATTCCCGATGGGGGCAGAAGTGACGGACCTTTTATTCTGGCAAGCTCAGGTGCTGCGGGGAATCCCATTATCATCGGAAGCTATGGAGAAGGACCGAAGCCCATCATTAACGGGAATGGAGCCTATGCCGCCATCAATGTAAACAACCAGCAGTATTTCACTATTCAGGACCTTGAACTGACCAATTATAATATCCGCGAACCGGAGGATTTTCTGACGGAATACCATCGGAGATCCGGTATATGGATTAAAGCCTACGATAACGGACCCAAGAGGGGAATTACCATTAAAAATATGACCATTCACCAGGTTACCGGCATGTCGGTTACCGGTGAAACCACGGTAACCACCGAGGAAGGAGATACCAACGTCAATAAAAATGCCAATGCCGGAATACTGATGAATTCCTGGCAGCTGGTACAGGGAGCGCCAAAAGCACGTTATGAAGATCTGCTGTTGGAGAACAATACGATTTATGAGGTGGCCGGTCCGGGAATCTCCATCGACGGCTTCATGCAGCAGGTACCGGATTATCATAAGAACGTTGTTGTAAGAGGCAATTCCGTAAACATGACCGGTGCCGACGGAATCATCATAGGAGTTTGTGACGCCCCCATTGTGGAATACAATGTAAGCTATAATGCCGGAAGATATGGCAACGGTTCCAGGTGGATTGCCGGTATATGGTTCTGGCGGACTAACAACGGTCTCATGCAGTATAACGAGGTGGGAAGGGTATATGCCCGGGAAAAGGAATTCTCGGACTCAGCGGCCTTTGACACCGATGTGTTAACGTCGGGAGACCATATCTTCCAGTATAATTATTCCCATGATAATGAAGGCGGCTTCTTCATGGATATGGGCAGACTGGTGAACGGAAAGAACATTCTGCGGTATAACATCAGCGAGAATGACAAGCGGGACGGACATAGCAGCAATACGATGAATACTACCGATACGGGACTGTATTACAATAACATTTTCTATAATGACGAAGGCGACGGGATATCCATGAAAAATAATCCCAAAGCGGTGTTTGTAAATAACATATTCTATACTACGGATACATCTGCCGCGTCATATCCGGCCGGCAGCCAGTTCTACTATAATTCCTTTTACGGCCAGCCTGCTCCTGCCCAGGCAAAAGCCAGCATCCTCGGTGATCCCGGGTTCATCGCTCCGGGGCAGGGCGGTGACGGAAGGGATTCCCTGGAAGGCTATAAGCTTCGAACGGATTCTCCCCTCATCGGAGCCGGAAAATTCATCAGCGGCAACCCTGGCGGGGATTTCTGGGGCAACAGCCTGTATGCGGGCAGAGCGGATATCGGAGCCTTTGAGCTTCCCGGCAGCACAGCCGGCCAGACACCGGAGACGCCCGATATACCTCAGGTAACTGTGACGGAAGTTCTGGATACCTCTGTTACTCTTCGGATGGATTCCCTGGAAGACGGTATTCCTCCGGACGCCGAGGTATATGATACGGCTTCGGGCGAGGTAGTGGCATCGGCTATGTTCAGTAATGAAATAACCGTGAAAAACCTGACACCGGATACCTCCTATACCTTCAGCCTGCGGGTCAGGAATGCGGCAGGAAATTATTCCGGGGAAAGCAGCCATATTCCGGTCACTACCCGCAGTTCGGTATTCCTGGATGATTCGGAGGCAGTGAAGACAGGAACCTGGACCGTATCTACCACGGATATGACAACCTATGACGGAGATTGTTCCAGAGCGAATGCAGGTACGGGGCAAAGCACCCTGACCTGGACTCCGGATATTCCTCAGAGCGGTTATTATGCCATCTATGCGTGGATGACCAGGGGAGGCACCGACAGGGCGAGGAATGCTCCCTTCACCGTAAGCTCAGGCGGAAGGACGAAAACCTATTATATCAATCAGACACCCCTGGAAAGCGGATGGAAGAATATCGGCATTCAAAGGCTCAGCCAGGGAACGGACGGATATATACAATTGACCAACAACGCCAACGGAATCGTAACGGCAGATGCCGTAAAGCTCGTCTACCTTGACGATTTCAGCTATGATGACATTGAGACGGTGAATATCAGCACCGACAAGCTTCAATTAGCAATCGGGGAAACCACCGGCCTTACGGTTACCGGCGTGGATGGAGCCGGCAGACAGCTGGATCTTGTCTTTGACGGGGCGGAAGTGGAATATATGGTTGATAACCCGGGCATCGCAGCTGTTGATAATGGTATCGTGACAGGGCTGGCAGAAGGAACAACCTTCCTGAGCGCCGGAATTAACCTGAGCGGCAGGCAGATTACCAGCAACCGGCTTGAACTGTTCGTGGGCGGGATATTCCAGATCCGACCGCCCGTATTTACCGATGCCAACGGAACGGAGCTTACGGCTCTTACAGGGGGTACGGTTAATACGACGGTAACCGTTGTCAATTCTACGGAGAAAAAAATGAGAATGGTATTGGTGGCAGCCTTATATTCCCCCCAGGGCCTTGTCCGGTACGGCACCTTTGAAAAGGCGGTTTTTGAAGACAGCATTGTGGATCTGGCGGTAGGACTTACCCTGCCGGAGGATCTGACCGGTCATTATATGAGAGTATATCTGTGGGACAGCCTGGCAACCTTAAGACCGCTGGCCGATGTGACCATATGGCCTTAACCGTAAGAATACGGAACCTATAAGCAGGATCAGGGACAGAAAGCCATGGCAGAACAGAGATCTATAAGGTTGTGTCCGGAATCTGCCGCCACATCATAACCGGATGGCGGGATAGGAATCCATGAAGGTATGTCCGGAACCTGTTGCTGCATTAATAACCGGATGACAGAATAGAAATCCATAAAGGGTAAATGCTGCCCTGCAAGTTAAGCACAGCTCATTTTCTGTGTCCGGCCTGCAGGGTACCATTTACTCCGTTTGTATTGGCCGGGATGATAATTCCTTACATAGATACAAAATCTTCTTAGTTTATTTCATATGATTAAGAATTTGCCTTTGCTATTATTATGAGAAGAATTATATAAAGTTATGGGGAATTCCATGCAATTAAAATGAAAGGAAGACCGAAATATGTCTGGTTTGGAGGATTTAAAAAAGGAATTGTACGAATACCTGCCTCCCTTAACAAAAAAGGAGGATTTTGACCAATTCTGGCGGGACACATTAAAACAGGCGGAATCAGTTAAGCTTAGTCCGAAGATGGAGACGTATGACTACCCGTCGGATCATGTGAAGGCGTATACCATCTCCTATTATGGCTTTGACGATACAAGGATTCACGGCTTGTATCTGGTTCCGTCATTTTTGAAGAAGGAAAAGTACCCTTGCATCATACACTATCACGGCTATGGCGGAGGAAGGGGAATCCCGTCGGATTTTATGGCCTGGCTGAATCTTGGAATGGCAGTCTTATCTGTTGATTGCCGCGACCAGGGAGGCGCCACCGGCAACAGCGGGAGATATTCCTCGGGCTGGCTGGGGAATGTGGCAGTCAAAGGGATCTTAGATAAAAATGAATATTATTTTCGCGGGGTTTATATGGATTGTGTGAAAGCAATCGATTTCGCCGAAACCTGCCGTGAGGTCGATAAGGACCGGATCATCGTAGCAGGGGGCAGCCAGGGAGGCGCGCTTGCCATGGCGGTCAGCTGCCTGGATCACCGTCCCAGGTATGCTCTGGCGGACATACCCAGCAACAGCAATCTTGAAAAAATGGTGGAGGAATCCCGAAGCACCTTCGGAAGGGTAGCGGATTTTCTTAGACGGTATCCGGAATATCTGGAACAGGCTTATGATACTTTGAGTTATTTTGACACCATGAACATGGCGGATAAGATTCAATGTGAAGTCTTTGCTTGTGTGGCTCTGATGGACGAGGTCTGCCCGGCCAAATGCTATTTTGCCTCCTATAACCGGATCAAGGCGCCGAAGCATATTGCAATCTATCCCTTTAACGGCCATGACGGAACCGGTCCGCTGCATATTGAGAAGAAGCTGCGCTTTGTGAAGGAAAGCGGAATTCTTAAGGATTAGGACCGGGATCTTGAAAGCGGAATAATGAGTACAAAGGCAGCAGTTATGGAGACTGGTGTGAATTATAGAGGAAATAATTCATGTATTGAATATAGGCATGCAGGCAAGTCGCACCGCATAGACACAAGTGTGGAAATCAAAGTTTTTTACAAGGCATATTTGTGCCTGCGGCATATAAGAAGTCAGAGATTTTCACATAAAAGCTTCAGGCAATGAGAAAGGCAGGGCTATTATGGAAATGATGGAAAAACGGTTACCGGAGCAGTATCTGATCTATGGAATTATGGGACTTGGCGGAAGCTGGGAAGAGGATATTCCGGTATCGGCACAGGATATTGAGCTCGGAAAGACAGCAATCGATGCGGCAATCGGGTGCGGTATCAATTATTTTGATCTTGCGGATGTCTACCGGGCAGGAAAATCAGATCTGGTCTTCGGGGAGTATTTAAAGGAAAATCCGCAGATCAGAGAGAAAATTATGATACAGTCCAAGGCGGGGATCCGGCTTACCGGAACGGATTTTGGAGCCCGCTTTGATTTCTCCTTCGAACATATCAAAAATTCCGTGGAAGGCACCCTGGAGCGCCTTGGAACGGATTATCTGGATGTATTGCTGCTGCACCGTCCCGATCCGCTTATGGACGGGCAGGAATTAAAAGCGGCATTGGACGAATTGTTCCTGAAAGGAAAAATCCGTGCCCTTGGGGTATCCAATATGGATTATCATCAGATGAAATTAATAGAAGCCTGTACCGGCAGGAGGATTACCGTGAACCAACTGGAGCTGAGCCTGTCAAAGACGGACTTTATCAGCAGCGGGTCAGGCTTTAATAACAAGAGCGGAAGGAATTTGGACTTCCCCATCGGAACCCTGGAATACTGCATGATGAACCGGGTAAGCCTTCAGTCCTGGGGTGCCCTTGCTAAGGGAATATACAGCGGAAAGCCCCTTGACCGGGATACACCGGATACGGTGCATAAGACAAAGGAAATCGTAGACCGCATCGCAAAGGACAGAAAGGTATCTCCGGAAGGCGTTGTTCTGGCGTGGCTGATGAAGCATCCGGCAAAGATAAAGCCGGTGATCGGCTCTACTAATCCCGGACGGATCAAAAATGCGACGGATGCACTTAAAATTGAGCTTACAAGAGACGAATGGTATGAGTTGTTCGTTACATCCAGAGGTATTCAGATGACGGAATTTTATGTAAAGTATCCCGACTGAGAGCTTCTTTCCTTATATAGTAAGATGAACTGATGAACCCGGCAGACGGAAGGAGAAAAAGGAGAAATAAAAACCCAATTCTTACGTTGGATTCGGACGTTAGGGTAGATCATGCCGTATTCACAGACGCCGGTGTAATAATTGACGATTTTCGCAGGCTGAATATGTACCTGGGGAAAGAAGGTCAGAACTTTCACATAATAAACTTACAAGCATAAGAAAGGTATGGTTAATGATGAGAACAACAGACATTTCAGTTGACAGGCTGCCGGACTATGTGCTGCTGCAGACGGACAGCGGATGGCACAGAGCACAGGCGGCGGATAAGGAAGCGGTCTTTGCTGTCCCGGGCGCAGGGGTGTCCGTGGACAGGACTCAGGACGGACTGCGGATTGGACTGTCTGCCACACAGCCGGTGAAAAGAATTATATTTCGCTGGGAGGCGGTTATCGGGGATGAGGCGAGGATCCTGGGGGATGCATGGGAACGGGGCTATGGAGATCTGGAGTGGCGGAGCCGGAACCCGGAACGTATTATGCCCTGGTATTTTTATCTGGCGGACCGGGAGAGCCTCTACGGAATCGGAGTGAAGACAGGTGCGAACGCCCTCTGCTTCTGGCAGACCGGTAATTCGGATATCTCCCTGCATATGGATGTACGCTGCGGCAGCTGCGGTGTGGAGCTGAAGGACACCCTGGAGGTTGCCCGGGTGGTATTTATGAAGGAGGAAGGCGGGCAGGCATTTGATTTTGCCGGCCGTTTCTGCGGGAGGATGTGCGATAACGGAATTTTCCCGTCAGAGCCTGTCTATGGAGGGAACAACTGGTACAATGCCTACGGCGACAGCAGCGAGGAACAGATATTGGAGGACAGTGCACGCATCGCCCGGTATGCCAGGGGTAATGCCAACAAGCCCTTTATGGTAATCGATGCGGGCTGGCAGGCCTGCGGCATTAACGAAGATATTGCTTCCGGAGGGCCTTACGGGGAAGGAAACTACAGATTCCCGGATATGAGGCGTCTGGCACGGCGTATGAAGGATACCGGAGTACGTCCGGGACTTTGGTGCCGCCCGTCCAAGACACTTCAGTCCCTGCCCAAGGAATATTATCTGTTTCCCACCGTCCTGGATCCTACGGTGCCCCAGGTACTGGAGCTGATCCGTGGGGATATGGAGCGGTTTGTAGGCTGGGGCTATGAATTGATCAAGCATGACTTTTCCACCTATGATTATTTTGACAGCCAGTGGGGCTTTCAGATGGGCGGCAAAATTACCACGAACCGGGAATACCGCTTCGCGGACAGGTCCAAAACCACAGCCCAGGCTCTTAAGCTGTTCTATCAGGCCGTCTGCGAAGGGGGGAAGGGCGCTTATATCATCGGGTGCAATACCATAGGGCATCTGGCTGCCGGATATGTTCATCTCCAGCGTACGGGAGATGATACCAGCGGACTTAACTGGGAGCGTACCAGAAAAATGGGTGTGAATACCCTGGCTTTCCGTATGCCCCAGCATAACCGGTTCTACCATGTGGATGCGGATTGCGTCGGGATAACGAAACAGATCCCCTGGGAGAAAAACCGGCAATGGCTGGATATCCTGGCAAAAAGCGGGACTCCGCTGTTTGTATCCCTGGATCAGTCCATGGCCACGGAGGAAGTGGAGGCAGCCGTTACGGAGGCCTTCCGGTATGCGGCTGTGCCGCATGTCCCCGCCAGGCCTCTTGACTGGTTCGGCACCACGGTCCCCGAATACTGGCTGATAGAGGACAGGACGATCCGCTATGAGTGGGATGACAAGCTTAAAACCGAAGCATATGTAGATTGATTCAGGGATTTTTCATACAAGGACGGACAGCTGGGGAAGGGATTATTTGTTTATGGGATCAAATATTTAAGCAGGATGGGAGAGAGGATTATGTTTTACGAAAAAGCAGCCCGGAAGGAGTTTAGAATCAAGGACTTTGAACCGTATCCCGCAATAGGGGACCGTGACGGCTGGGAGAGCGTAAATGCAGCAAGAAGGAAAGAGCTGACGGCGCTGGCGGAAGAAAACCTTCAGCATGCTTATCCGTCAACCCCGGCTACCCTGTATATGGATTACAGCAGGACCGGCAACCGGATACGGTTCGAAAACAATTATAAGACAAGGCGGAGATATCTGAATACCTATGTACTGGCCGAGTGCCTTGAGGACAAAGGAAGATTCCTGGATGCCATCATCGACGGAATATTTTTCCTGTGTGAGGAAAGTGCCTGGCAGCTTCCGGCGCATAATTCCTATGACAATAAACCGGGAGTATATTCTTTGCCGGATACGGCCCGCCCGGTCCTGGATCTGTTCGCCTGTGAGACGGGTGCGCAGCTGGCCATGCTGTATTACCTGATGAAGGAAAGGCTGGACCGGGTCTCCGAACTGATCTGCATCCGGATAGAGAAGGAGCTGCTGCACCGCATCATCCGTCCCTTTCTCAACTGCCATTTCGGATGGATGGGAGGAGAGGGGGAGGATACCAACAACTGGACCATATGGTGTACGCAGAATGTACTGCTGACAGTGTTCCTGCTGGCCTCCAAACCTTCCAAATTTAAAACCGGGGCGCCTATCGCCATGTCCACCGTAGTAAGCTGGGACAGCATATGCAGGCAGGTGCTCGGGAAGGCGGCAAAAAGCATCGACTATTTCCTGGGGGGCTACGGCGAGGACGGCTGCTGTGACGAAGGGGCCGTATATTACCGTCATGCGGGCCTGTGCCTGTTTAACTCCATGGAGGTACTGAACCTGATAACAGAGAAGGAATTTGATTTCTATCACGTAACAAAGATCAGGAATATCGCTGCTTATATCTGCAATGTTCATGTGGAGGATATCTATTATGTTAATTTTGCGGACTGCTCGGCAGTTGCCGGACGCTGCGGCGCCAGGGAGTTCCTGTTCGGAAAACGGATCGAAGATCCCGGCATGATGAAGCTGGCGGCCTTGGAATACAAGGCAACCGAGGATAAGATACTTTCGGAGGAATTAAATCTCTTCTACCGGGTACAATCCCTGTTTGCCAATGACGAGATGGAAGCCTATCCTACCGAAGGAGCCATAGAACATAAGGATATCTATTATGAAAGCGCCGGAGTTTTTCTGGCAAGTGATTCCCGCTATTTTCTCGCCGCCAAGGCGGGCCATAACGGTGACAGCCACAATCACAACGATACCGGAAGCTTTATCGTATATAAGCACGGAAAGCCCTTCCTGATCGATGTGGGAGTGGAAACCTATTCCCAGAAGACCTTCTCTCCCCAGCGCTACGAGATCTGGACCATGCAGTCCGCCTATCATAACCTGCCCACCATCAACGGGGTGATGCAGTCCGGCGGCAGGAACTATTATGCGACGGAGGTAGAGGCGGAGCTTAAGGAGGATGCGGCATCCCTTTCCATGGATATTGCGGCGGCATATCCCAGGGAAGCGGATATCGAAAGCTACCGGCGGAAGATCACTCTGGTAAAGGAAGGCAATATAACAATTGAAGACAGGTTCCGGTATCGGGAGGAGCCGGGACGGGGCCAGTGCATGCTGACACTGATGACCTATGAAAAACCGGCGATCCACCGAAACATAATTACCATCGGAGACCTGGGGGATATCAGGGTGGACGGGAATGCATCCATGGAATATGAGGAAATTCCTATTGCCGACCCAAGACTGAAACAGGCCTGGAAGCATAATATATACCGGATAAAAGTTCATGTCCGGTCCAATTATATTACCCTTACCATACAGGAAAGCTTTTTATCTTAGGCATATGTATGCCGGATCACCGGTAGACGGAAGACAGGAGGATGATACATGGAACATACAAAAATATGGATCGGAAATGACCACGGGGGCTATGAGTTAAAGCTTGCCATCCTGAGATATCTTGAAGAAAAGGGAATCGGATATGTGGACGTGGGCAGTGACTCCGCCGAAATCGTAAGGTATCCCTATTACGGCGTGCAGGTTGCCGGGGCAGTGTCCCGGGGGGAAGCGGACCGGGGGATATTAATATGCTCCACCGGAATCGGAATGAGCATTATCGCCAATAAATATAAGGGCGTAAGAGCGTCCCTCTGCACCAGCACCTATATGGGGAAGATGACAAGAAAGCACAATAATTCCAACCTTCTGTGCCTGGGAGGCAAGATAACCGGTGTGCTGGAGGCCATCGATATACTGGAGGCGTGGCTTACAACAGAATATGAGGGCGGAAGACATGCTATCTCCCTGGGCCTGATTGCAGATGCGGAAGAACATCTGTGCAATATTGCTTACGGGGATATCCCGGCGGAGCCCGGTTTAAAGGACGGGGAGGACGGGATATGAAACTGTCGGTGGCCATTGCATCGGAGGATGCTCCTTCTTCCGCCTTTGTGGTATGGAGGGGATTTGAAGAATCCATTAAGAAAGCCTCCCAGTACGGATATCAGGGCGTAGAGCTCGCTTTAAAATCCGCTGCGGATATAGACCCGGATAAGCTGTACCGGTGGCTGGCACAGAGCGGAATGGAAGTCAGCTGCATCAGCACAGGCCAGGTATTCTCCTGTCTCGGACTTTATTTTACACATCCGGACAGAACCGTCCGGGAGGCGGCAGTGAAGGTATTTGAGGGCTTGATCGGCCTGGCAATGGATTTTGGGAAAATGGTGAACATCGGAAGAGCAAGGGGCTTCGTAGGAGAAGGGCAGACCAGGGAGGAAGCGCAAAGGCTTTTCCTTGAAACCACACAAAGAATCAGTGAAGCAGCCGATCAACATGGGGTCACCATTATCCTTGAGCCTGTTAACCGGTATGAAATTAATTTTATTAACAGCCTGGATGAAGGCACCAGGATCATATCAGAATTACAAGGCGGGAATGTGGGGCTGATGCCGGATCTATTCCATATGAATATCGAAGAGGACAGAATCGGAAAAAGCATCATAAGGAATGCGAAACATATCAAATATATCCATTTTGCGGATTCCAACCGGCTGGCGCCGGGCCGGGGACATATTGATTTTGATGAAGTGTTTGATGCGCTGTGGCAGGTATGGTTTGACGGCTGGGCAGCCATTGAGATTCTGCCGGTGCCCAACCCGGATCAGGCAGCCGGACAGGCTGCCCGGTATATTCTTGCACGGATGGACAAATACAACAAAAGCATGCAGGTATAAGAAAAACCGGTATGCCTTTTAACATATGGCAGGAACCGGAAGGAAGGAGCGGAAGATGAAGACAATGGAACAGCTTCAAAGGATCGCACAGGAATTGAGGCTTTCTGTGATCGATATGATATACAGGGCAGGGAGCGGGCATTCCGGCGGAAGCTTATCCTGTGCGGAGATACTGACCGTTCTGTATTACCGGGTGATGAATATAAGGCCGGAGGAGCCGGACTGGGAAGACCGGGACAGGTTCATCCTGAGCAAGGGGCATGCCGCACCGGCGCTTTATGCCGTGCTTGCCGGCAGGGGATATTTTGACGGCGGGCATTTAAGTACCCTGAGGCAGTTGGACAGTATACTCCAGGGTCATCCCTGTATGTTCAAGCTGCCGGGAATCGAGATGTCAACCGGCTCCCTCGGAATGGGAATATCCGTAGGAGTGGGCATGGCACTGGCGGCAAAGAGGCTTGGCAAAAGCTGCCGGACCTTTGTCCTCTGCGGGGACGGGGAGTTGGAGGAGGGACAGAACTGGGAAGGCTTTATGGCGGCAGCCAAGTGGAGGCTTGACAATCTGACCCTTATCATAGACAGAAACCGGGTGCAGCTGGACGGAACAGTGGAGGAGGTCATGCCCATGGGCGATCTGGAAGCAAAGCTGCAGGCCTTTGGCATCCATACCGTCTGCTGTGACGGGCACCGGGCAGAGTCCTTAGCCGAAGCCTTTGACGCGGCCCTTGCCTGGGAAGGTCCTGCCGCGGTGCTTGCGGAGACCATAAAAGGAAAAGGCGTTTCCTTCATGGAAGGGCAGTCCGCCTGGCATGGAAAGCCCATCAACGAGACAGAGTATCTGCAGGCTGTCAAAGAGCTGAAGGGAGGGATACTATGACAATGGCAAAAACCATGAGAGCAGTATTCGGAGAAGTCCTGTGTGAGCTGGCGGCAGAATATGAGCGTCTGGTGGTTCTGGATGCCGATGTGTCCAGCAGTACCCAGACCAGGTTATTCGGGCAGCGGTATCCGGAGCGTTTTTATAATTTCGGAATAGCGGAAGCCAATATGGTGAGTGCGGCAGCGGGAATGGCAGCCGCCGGACTGCTTCCGGTGGCCTCAACCTTTGCGTTTCTTATGACCCTGAGGGCAGGAGATCCCATAAGAAGCCTGATCGCCTATAACAGGCTGAATGTAAAACTGGCCGGAGGATATGCCGGCTTCTCTGATTTTGCCGACGGTGCCAGCCACCAGTCGGTCATGGATCTGGCGGTGATGAGGGCGATGCCGAATATGACGGTTCTGGTCCCCTCCGATATGGAGACTACCCGAGGTGCGGTCCGGGCCATGCTTGCCCATGAAGGACCGGTCTACTTAAGGCTCTCCAGGGATACGGCAGGCTCCCTGCACAAGGGAGAAGAAGCTTTTCAGATAGGAAAGGGAAGGATCATAAAGGACGGAAGCGAGGTTACCCTGGCGGTATGCGGTACCCTGCTTTCTTTCGCGCTGGAGGCGGCAGGGGAGCTGGCCGTAATGGGAATCGATGCGGCCGTACTGGAATTTCCGACCCTGAAGCCCTTTGACCAGGAGTTATTATTGCAATATGCAAATAAAACAGGTGTGGTAGTCAGTATCGAGGAGCATTCCATACTGGGCGGGCTCGGAGGAGTGATTGCGGAAAGCCTTTCCCGGCACTCCGGGGCCAGGCTGAGACGGATAGGAATTGAGGATACCTTCGGAGAAAGCGGTCCCTATCCGGAATTGCTGAAACGATACAGGATGACGGCAGCTGATATGATAGAGGCGGCGCAGGAATTATTAAAGCATAAGATTGGAGTGTGAACCATATGAACGAATCCATGTATAAGTATATGAAGGTGGGATTGATCCACTTTATGGCCTACCCTTCCACCATGAAGGGGGACGGGCCCATTCTGCAGACGGTCAGGAATATCGCGGCAGACAGCTACTTTAACGCAATTGAGCTTTCCTGGATCAAGGATAGGGAAGAGAGGCGGCAGGTGAAAAGGCTGCTGGAAGCTTCCCATATGACGGTATCCTATGGTGCCCAGCCCCGGCTGCTTACCACGGGACTGAATATCAATGATCTGGATGAGGCAGGAAGGAGCAGGGCGGTCGCCACATTAAAGGAGGGCATCGACGAGGCCTATGAGCTGGGAGCCGTGGGTCTGGCGTTCTTAAGCGGAAAATATGAGGAGGCGGGCAAGGAGCAGTCCTTTCAGGCCCTGCTGCAATCCACCCGGGAATTATGCGCCTATGCCGGGTCAAAAGGGAATTTAAAGATCGTACATGAGATATTTGATTACGATATCGACAAGAAGAGCCTGATCGGACCGGCAGAGCTGGCAAAAAGATATGCCGAGGAGATCCGCAGGGATTATGACAATTTCGGTCTGATGGTGGATCTGAGCCATCTACCTCTCATCAGGGAGACTGCGGAGCAGGCGATCCTGCCTATCAGGGATTATATCGTACATGCCCATATGGGGAACTGCGTGGTGAAGTCGCCGGAGCTGGCCGCTTACGGTGACGCCCATCCCCGTTTTGGGTTCCCGGGAGGCGAGAATGATGTGGAGGAGCTGGCGCATTATCTGAAGGTACTTAAGGACATCGGTTTCCTGAATGAAGAAAATCCTCCCATAGTCAGCTTTGAAGTAAAGCCCTACGGGGAGGAAGATCCGGAAGTAGTAATCGCCAATGCCAAGAGGACCCTGAACCTGGCCTGGATCAAGGTATAAGGCAGAAGGTGCGGTGCTGGATAACATCTAAGGGAAAGGAAAACCTTACCGGCGGCAGGTGCATTCCTCCGCTGCCGGATTAAGAAAGGAACAGGATATCATGAGGATTACAGTATTGGACGGATATACGCTAAATCCCGGAGACCTCAGCTGGGAGGGCTTAAGAAGGCTGGGAGAAGTTACGGTATATGACAGAACCTCGCCGGAACTGGTGGCGGAGCGCTCCCGGGGAGCGGAGATTATCTTTACGAATAAGACCGTCCTGGGGGAGGCCCGGCTGGCGGAATTACCGGATGTAAAATACATCGGGGTTCTTGCCACCGGTTATAACGTGGTAGATATTGCTGCGGCAGCGAGAAGGGGTATTGTGGTAACCAACATACCGGATTACGGTACCAAATCCGTGGGACAGATGACATTTGCCCTGATACTGGAGCTTTGCAACCATGTACAGGCCCATAGTGATGCGGTCTGCTTTGGAGACTGGAGCAGAAGCAGCGATTTTTGCTTCTGGAATTATCCGCTGACGGAGCTTGCCGGCAAAACCATAGGAATCATAGGCATGGGAAGGATCGGGCGGCAGGTGGCACGTCTTGCGGACGCCTTTGATATGAAGATACTGGGATACAGCAGGACACAGGATGGCAGGCCCGATTGCGCGGATTTTGCCTGGGCGGGACTGGAGGAGCTTTTGGAGAGGTCCGATATCGTCAGCCTTCATTGCCCGCTGACCTCCGGGACAAAGGGTATGATCAACCGGGACAGGCTTCACAGGATGAAGAAAAGCGCATTTTTGATCAATACCTCCAGGGGGCCGCTGATTAATGAACAGGAGCTTGCAGACGCACTGCAGGAAGAAGTCATAGCGGGAGCGGCGTTGGACGTACTGTCCGCGGAGCCTCCGGCCGAAGATAATCCCCTTGTGAAAGCAAAGAATTGTATTGTCACGCCCCATATAGCCTGGGCAACACTGGAGGCCAGAAGCCGGCTCATGGATATTGCCGTGGAGAATCTGAGATCCTATCTGGAAGGCAATATAATCAATATGGTCAACAAACCGGCTTAAGAGATGATCTTGAGGCTGCCGCAAAATAGCCTTACTGTAAAATAATGTACAAAAATGAGCTTTGAGTGGTATTATAAATCCCTTTCAAAGCTCATTTTTTAGGTATAAATACTTATTTTTGTATAAATTACAAAGCTTTATTTTACGGCAGCCCCTTTTAATACTGTTACCGCGATACTCTCTTACGGCACCTAGATACGGCCCACGAACGTGCCCATGAACAGATAGCCTTGTCAGGTCATACAGAGGCGGATTTTCCCCTGTTTTACGACAGGATCAAAGATTATTCCTTACTATTATACAAAAATTACTAACTATAATGCATATTAATATCATATGGGAACAGGTATCATGAGGGCGGAATTATATAACAAAATATAGGCATTATCACCGGTTATACAAATATTTGGGACGAGGAGCATGGAATATGAGCAGCTTTGGACAGTTTAATAATAATGGAGAGGAATATATCGTTACCGATGTAAACACACCGCGGCCTCTGATGAATTATGCCTGGAACGGCAGATTTCTTACGGCAGTGAATCATTTTGGAGGAGGCCAGGGAGCCTATGGCGGGAGGACCGCCAGCTATATTGATCCGAAGGGCAAGGGGCGGTGCAGTGTCATCCGGGACGGGGGCAGGTATTTCTATGTGAAGGAAAAGGATACGGTGTGGAATCCCGGCTGGTATCCGGCGAAGACGGCTCTGGACAGCTACCGGTGCACCCACTCCATCGGCTATTCCGTCATAGAGGGAAGCCGGAACGGGCTCACCATGAAAGCGCGTGTCTTTGTAAATGAGGACCAGCCTGCGGAGATCTGGACACTGACACTGAAGAACGAATCGGAGCATGCTAAGGACTTTAAGGTTTACTTTGCCTGTGATTTCCTGCTGGAGGGATATGCCAGGTACAGTGATTACAATTCCTATGTGTTCAGCAGCTTCGACGAGGGGCACAATCTGCTGCTCTGTCATAACGAAGCCCAGGAGCGCCCCCATGGATGGTTCAACGGCTTCGTGGCGGCGGACCGGAAAATAACCGGATACGAAAGCAGCAGAAAGGCATTCCTGGGTACCTACGGAAGCTTTGAAGCTCCCGCGGGAGTACACAGAGACAGGCTGACGGATGGACTTGCAGCCTGCGAACCCATGACAGGGGTATTGGAGCATACCTTTCACCTTAAGGCCGGGGAGGAGGTAACCTACCATACGCTCCTGGGAGCCGCGGACAGCATGGAGACTGCTGTTAAAACAGCAGAAGCCCTGTTCCCGGAAGGCAGAATCGAGGAGGAGTTTCAAAAGCTTCTGAAGAAGAAAAGAGACCTGATCGAGGCCAATTATATTAATACCCCGGATGAAAAAATAAATAACCTGGCCAACAGCTGGCTGAAGAAGCAGGTCCAGCTCTGTGCGGAAGCCGGACGGGATACGGGCAAGGGCTTTCGTGACCAGCTGCAGGATGCCTGGGCAATCGCCGCTTTCAACCCGGAGCTGGCAAGGGAAAAGATACTCGAAACCCTGCGCTACCAATACCGCAACGGCAGCTGTGTCCGCGGCTGGCTGCCTCTGGACCACCATATCTATTCGGACGGTCCTGCCTGGATCGCCCCTACGGTGAATGCATATCTGAAGGAAACGGGAGATTTTTCCTTCCTGGAGGAGACGGTTCCGTATCTGGATGAAGGGGAGGATACCGTATGGGGCCATATTCTGACTTCCGCCAGGTACTCTTCAAGGGATACGGGAGAACACGGCCTGGTGCTGGCGCATGACGGTGACTGGAATGATTCCCTCAACGGGATCGGAACGGGCGGGAACGGAGAGAGTGTCTGGACCTCCATCGCCTTATGCTACGCGCTCAGTAATACGGCTGAGATAGCAAGGGAGGTCCTTAGGGACACTGCCGTGGAAGAGGAGATGCTTTTCAGGGAAGCAAAGATGAAGGAGGCAATCAACCGGAATGCCTGGGACGGCGCCTGGTACCTGGCTGCCATCAATGACCTGGGAGATCCGGTGGGAAGCAGCAGGGAGAAAGAAGGAAGGATATATCTCAACAGCCAGACCTGGGCCATATTGTCAAAGGTGGCGGAGAAGGACAGGATGAAGCAGTGCCTGGAGGCGATCGATACCTACCTCGATTCGGATTACGGACCGCTGACCCTGTATCCGGCCTACCGGAGCTATAATAAGAATATCGGAAGATTAAGCAGCTTTGTGCCCGGCATATGGGAGAATTCCACACCCTACTGCCACGGAGGGGCATTCAAGATCGTGGCGGATTGTATTACGGGAAGAGGTAATATGGCATATGAGACCCTGTGCAAGATCCTGCCGGACAGTAAGTGGAATCCCTCCGAGCATTCCGGCTGTGAGCCCTATGCCTTGACCAATATGTATCTTGGACCGGAGAATCCCAGAGCGGGAGAGACCATGTTCGCCTGGGTGACAGGAACAGCCGGCTGGATCTATCGTGCCATCACCCAGTACATGATGGGATTTTTCCCCGGATACCGGGGGATCACACTGGAGCCCTGCCTTCCCTCGGACTGGAAGAGCTGCAGTTATACAAGAACCTTCCGCGGTCATATCTACCAGGTAACCATACGCAACGGTAACGGAAAGCAAAAAGGAGTAACTTCCTGCACAGTGGACGGGATTCCGGTCACAGGGAATCAGATACCGATTTTTACGGATAATAAGACACATCATATCATGATAGAGATGTAAGGAACATTGTTGATAGAAATACTTTTCAGCCTCAAGAATTTGTGTCCGTAAATCTTCGGCACAATATAAATGCGTAAAGCTGCGCAGGAATGGAGTAAATATGAGTATACAAATGAGAGAGGTAGTGAAGAAATTAAAGAAACAGCAGAAGGGAATCAAACAGGCCGCAGAAGACAGACTCTTGAAAAAAAGCACCGAAAAGCAGGGCTCCCATGTGGGAGTAAGAACCAAATTGACTGCCTGCTTTCTGATTCCGGTGGCGCTGATCATCGCACTGGGCACCATATCCTATACCAGAGCATCCCAGGGCATCATAACCAATTATGAGAATTCCAGCATGCTGAGTATGGAGATGATTGCCGATTATGTCACCCTGGGACTGGACAGGATCGAATCCAAGGCAACCGAGATCGCCCTGGATAATCAGACCATTAAGTATTACAGCGGAAGCCTTAAGCTGGATCCCTATGAAGAGCATACCGCTTATACCGACATGGCCCAGTCCGTATCGGCTGCGGCGGTATCGGATCCATTTATCAATAACATCCTGGTATTTGCCAACTATGGCAGGAATATCGCTTATCGCGGGACGCTTAGCACAGCCATTCCCGAGGAAGGCCAGACTACGCTTTTTGACAGCTTCCGGGAATCGGAAGAGGGCAGGAACTATGCGGAAGGAAAGCGGTTGAACACCTGGATCGGTTCTCATGCCTTTCTGGATGAGGAGCTGGCGGTAAATCAGGATTCTTATTGCTTCTCCCTCATAAGGCAATTGAAGAATGTGGCAAGCAAGCATGTCGGCTACATCATTATCGATGTTAAGATGGATTTCATCCGGGATATCCTGGAGAAGGCCAATATTGCGGAGGGCAGCATCACCGGAATTATAACCGGGGATCAAAGGGAGATTATGCTGGGCAGCGAATCCTTTGTCTTTGCACAGCAGGCTTTCTATGGAGACATCCTGGACAGGGAGGAAAGAAGCGGATATACCTATATTGATTACGAAGGGGAGGAGTGTCTGTTCATCTATTCCGAAATTGAAGACGCGGATTCGGTGATCTATTCTCTTACTCCAAAGGCAAGTGTGGTCAAGCTGGTGGAGAATCTGAAGCTGATCACCATCGGATTTGTGATCGTAGCCAGTATCATAGCCATAGTAATCGGTAGCATCATGGCAGCAGGCATCGGCATTACCATCCGCAGGACCAACAGCATCCTGGAATTAGCGGCAACCGGTGACTTAAGCTCCGAGGTGAGGATAAAGAGAAACGATGAATTCCGTATTCTGGGCAAGAGCATTAACCACATGATGCTGAGCATGAAGGACCTGATTAAAAAGGTAACCTCAGTCAGTGATACGGTATCCGTATCTGCGGAAAAGGTGGCGGACAATTCCAATATTCTGCTTCAGGCGACCCAGAATATTACCAAGACAGTAACGGATATAGAGCAGGGAATCGTCCAGCAGGCGGAGGATACGGAGAACTGCCTCAACCAGATGTCGACCCTTGCGGCCCAGATCGGCGTGCTGAACGGGAATGCAGGCGAGATTGACGAAATCGCCGGGAATGCCAAGAAAATCATCCTGGAAGGTATGGATATCATGGATAACCTGTCAGATAAGGTAAAGGGCACTTCGGAAATTACCCGGCAGGTCATCAGTGAGATCGAGGGCCTTAAGGAGGAATCCATGGTGATCGGGGAAATCACCGCTACCATCGATACCATAGCAAAGCATACGAACTTACTGTCGTTAAATGCATCCATCGAAGCTGCCAGAGCCGGGAATGCCGGTCTGGGCTTTGCCGTAGTGGCGGAGGAGATCCGCAAGCTGTCACAGCAATCCGCAGAAGCAGCTGCCAGAATCGGAAACATAATTATACAGATACAAAAGCGCACCCTGGATACGGTCGTGACGGCAAATCATGCGGAGGATATCGTCGCAGAGCAGTCGAAGGCGCTGGTGGTTACCGTAGAAGCATTCTCCTACATTGACAGGGAAGTGGAGAGACTGGCTCTCCACATGGAGAAAATCTCAAAGGGAATCAAGGAGATCGAGCAGGCGAAGGAGGATACCTTAAGCGCCATGGAAAGCATCTCCGCCGTCTCGGAGGAGACAGCGGCGGCTTCCAGTGAACTGGGGGTAACGGCAACAGACCAGCTGAATGCGGTTGAAGCTCTGAATCAGGCTGTCCTGGAGCTCAGCGGGGATTCAAAGAATCTTAAGAAATCGGTCAGCATATTTAAAATTTAGGCAGTAAACACCGAAGCCGGCAGCAGCTATTGATGGAATCTCTTTACAAAGCTTCCTTTTCATACTATACTTTTTAGTATATATACTTTTAAAGCGTAAGTAATTATGAAGAGGAGCAATGCGGATATGAAGAATATATTAAAAAATAAGTTCAGCCTGCTGCTGAAGGGATTTATTATCGGATCCTCCATGAGCGTTCCGGGAGTGAGCGGAGGAACCATGGCGATCCTGCTTGGAATATATGATAAATTAATCGGTGCAATCAGTAATTTTTTTAAAAATTTTAAAGACAATTTTATCTTTTTATTCGTATTCTGTATCGGATCGGGAATCGGTATCGGATCGCTGGCATTTGTCATTAAGTGGCTGATGGCGGCCTTTCCGCTGCCGGTTTCCTTCTTCTTCCTGGGGGCCGTAATCGGAGGCATCCCGGCGCTCTATAAGAGAACGAAGACCTCCTCCATAGGAATTTCCTCCGTGCTATATTTTATCCTTGGACTGTCCATCGTCATATCCATCGGCTTTATCCCCACCGGCAATATCCAGATCGGCACAGGCTCCGGCCTGGCCCATTATCTGATGCTTCTGCTGACCGGCATCATAATTGCACTTGCCCTGGTGCTGCCGGGTATCAGCACCTCCCATATGCTGCTGGTGCTGGGGATGTATGATACACTGCTTGCCGCAATAACACAGTTTGATGTGATCTACATCGGTATTCTGGGTATCGCCACGCTAATCGGCGTATTCCTGATAACAAAACCCATTGAATGGACCATGAATAAATTTCCCCATCAGACCTACTGCATGATCATTGGATTTGTGCTGGGGTCCACCTTTGAGATATTCCGGGATAAGGTATTGCCTTCCGTTCCGGTAGAGCCGGGGGTGCTCTGGGGAGTCTCCACCGTCCTGTTATCCCTTGGGACTTTTATACTGGGATGCGTGGCAATTCATTCCTTATCCCGTTTTTCCAATGATTAACACGCGTTAATACACAAAAGCCGTATAATAATTAAACCATATTTGAATAGTATATAGAAATTCTTCCATTATATTGCAATTTTTTTTTCTTTATGATATGATTCTGTCAAAATTAACTTCAGATCAGGATAATCATGGAGAAATAGAATGAATTTTAATGAGTATGATGATATTGTAAGAGAATGGACTACCCAAGTGCTTGCTGTTCACATTACCGACCCGGATAAGGCAAAGGAATGCTGCGTTAATATCATTGCCCGGGGAAGAAAAGATAAGGACAGTAAATTATTAGGTTTTGCCCATTATTATCTTGCTGAAGCATTTTTTTATGAAAATGATTATAAGAAATTCATCAGAAACCTGATTAAAGGCTTGAAATACCAGCAGGAAGCAGATATGGGCAAGCTGCTTGCCCGCTCCTATAATATGCTGGGGATTAACTCGGATAATCAGGGCAATATCTCTGCAGCCATTGATTATTATCTGACTTCCATGAAATACAGCCAGGAATACGGACTGGAATATGAGGCGGGACTTGCAAACGGTAATATCGGACAGATCTATGTGGCATTAAAGGATTACAGAACGGCCATATCCTATCTGGAGAAAGCACTTTTATGCTGGCAGAAGAGCGAAGAGAACAGTCAGTCGGAGATGCATTCCCTGATGACGAGAGCCACCATCGGGACCTGTTATTACCGGTTGGATGATATGGAGGCGGCTCATAGTTATTTTAGCATGATAGAACAGGTACGGGACAAGTATGAGAATAATCATCATATCCAAATGGTTCTCTTAATCTATGAGATCTTATTTTATGATAAGAAGAACGAGCAGGAGATGAGAGACGACCGGATCAGCAGATTGATCCGGCTCATCGATGAGATACCGTCACTGATGGATTTATATGACGAAGCCTTTGCATTATGTGAGATATTAGCTGATCTGAAGAGGTATGAGGATCTCTGGAGAGTACTCGACAGAATGCAAAAGCTTACAAGACAGGCAGGCTTTACGAATATGCTGCTTCGCTTATTAAAGATAAAGATAAAGTGCTATCAGCAGTTAAAGATGGGGAAGGAGTATCTCCAGGCCTGTGCGGAATATCTGAAATTATCCGAGAAGCTGGAGAATGAAAACAGAACCATTGCAAAGCGGGCAATCGAACTTCGTCTGGATCTGGAGCAGGTCAGGGAGAAGCAAAGCCTGATTCAGGAAGAGAATAAGCTGCTTCAGGAGAAGTCCGAGCGGGATCCGCTGACCCAGCTGCCAAACCGTGAGAAGCTGAACCACTATGCTGAAGCGGCCTTTGAACGGGCATTCCGGAATCAAACAAGACTGGGTGTGGAGATCTTTGATATCGACTGCTTTAAGGAATACAACGACACCTATGGACATCAGGCAGGAGATAAGATCCTTAAGAAGATGGCCCAGCTTCTTCACAGCCTTATGGAACGGGGTATTTTCTGTGCCAGATATGGCGGTGATGAATTTATTATTATCTACGAAGACATGACGGATGATGAGATCTTTGAGATTGCCTCCAAGCTTAAGGAAGATGTCATCAATATGAATATTAAGAATAAGAATTCCTCTGCTATGCCGGTAATCACTATCTCTCAGGGGATCCGCAATACAATTCCCCATGAGATGAATAAGATATGGGATTTCTTCTATGTGGCGGATATGACCATGTATGAGGTAAAGCGGAACAACAAGAATGACATCAGTCTGGTTCATAAGCTCAAGCTGCGGCAGGGAGCTGTATAATGTGAAAAATATTTCACATAAGAAAAGTATTTCACATAAGAAAAGTATTTCACATAAGAAAAATATTTCACATAAGAAAAATATTTCATATAGGAAAAACATTTGATATGAAAATACATTTTAAGTTAAGTTGCCAATTAAAGAAGGAATAATCCGAATACAAATGGTGCGAATAAGGGAGCTGCTCTTACTTTATGAAATTACTTCAGATACCGGTGAATACACTTGTGGAGCTACAATTTAATTATAGGGGAGTGAATTACAGGGTTAAGTCGGCACTGCTCTATAAGCTGGATGCTACGATGTATTTCTCCGCAGTCAGGGGCGGGGGAAAGTCCATTCCTGCTGCAAAGCTGAAGGACGTGATCCTTATATACCGGGTGGACGGGGATATCTATCTGTTCAAGGAATTACCCCTTCGTTCCACCTCCTATAACGGACAAAAGCTATATGCCATACCTTCCGGGCAGGAGGCGAAAAAAGTCAGGGTAAAGAATACCTACAGGCTGTTTGTCGGAGCACCCATTGCAACTAAGCTGCTGTATCCGGACGATACCCAACGCTATATTAACTGTATTCTGAAGGATATCAGCATGACGGGGATGAGTCTGATCAGCAGGGACAGCATCGATGAACTGGCGCGGGTCCAGATTGCGTTCCTGGTCAATGAGGATAAGCGTGAAGAGCTGATCGGCAGTATCGTTCGTTCGTATGAGTTTAAGAATGGAACCGGATTCTTTTACAGCTGTGAATTCGATGAACCAAGCGAAACCATCGGCAAATTCGTGGCAAAACAGTATGAAAAGATGAATCAGCCCGACGGGAGAACGGAATAGAGCTTTCCTGTGAGATAATAAATAAAGAACCAGGTGTAAGAGCCTGGTTCTTGGTATATAATAGAATGCAAGAGGTGAAAAGAAATGATAAATCCGGCAAAATTATTAAAATTCAAGGGAGCTTGGGACAAATTTGTAGGCAATCATCCGAAGTTTCCGTTATTTATTAACGCAGTCCGCAGCCAGGCCATTGAAGAGGGTTCGGTTATTGAGATAACCGTAACAACTGCCGAAGGCAAGACCCTTAGTACGAATATTAAAGTAACCGGGTCGGATAAAGAGCTGTTCAATGATCTGACCGAGCTGATGAAGAGTAACTGAATTTATGTAAGATCAGAAGTCAGCCTTCCATAATCCGTGGAGATTGCAGTACTCATATACCTCACCGTGCTCTGCTTCTTCGAACTCAGCCTTCGGAACCATTCCCGGCTCAAGATAGGTTAACTGAAGCTTATCCTCTGTCACAAGGGCGATCCATTCAATATAATGCTCCGGCAGGGAGGGGTGGATAACGGAACCAACGGTTACTTTGATCTTTCCGTCTTCAATCTCCAGGGCGGGAACATGCTTCTCCTGTACTGCATCGGTGGTATTTGCTTTCAGCCTCCTCATATCTTCCCCGCAACAGACAAGTGTGCCGCCGCCATCCTTAATTTGAGTCACTGTGTTACCACATACGGAGCAGCGATAAAAATTTACCTTTGACATATTCAATTCTCCTTTAAATTTTTTTAATAGCCCCAATAATAGGAACGATTACTGTTTTTATTATATCACTAAGATTATAAAATGCAATACCTTTTCAGAAATATTTATATTATAATTATTTTCTATATTATGCGCTTGGGGGAGTGAAATGAAGAATATTTTTAATGTAAGAGGATTTATTTTTACTGCGGCCTTTCTGCTGGTCATGTGTTATCTGACGGGCTGCAGCAAACCACAGAATATGAATGAGCAAGGCAGCACCGCGGATCCGTCCGCCGGAGACAACGAGAACAAAGCAGCCGGGGGGTTGAATTCCGGTGAGCCGGCGAATGCGGGGGAGCTGAAGGAAGGAATAGCCTTCACCGTGGAGAAGGGGTTTTATTCGGACAGCATCGAGGTTGAGATCATCACCGATAAGCCCGGCAGGATTTATTATACCACGGACGGGTCGGATGTGGATATTTCCCGGAACCCGTATGAACAACCCATAAAGCTGAAATCAGGAGGGGTGGTAAAAGCTACCTGCCTTAAGGCAAAGGCATACTTTGATGACGGCACGGAGTCAGATACTATCGTACATACTTATTTTGTAGGTCCGAATGCGGATACACGGTTTGACACACTGGTTTTCTCGGTTACCACCGATCCGTATAATCTTTATGATTACGAATATGGCATCTTCGTGGAGGGTAAGCTGAGGGACGACTTTCTGGACGAGAATCCCGGAGTAATGCCGGATCCGGATGATCCGGCGAACTTTAACATGCGCGGCAGGGAATCGGAGCGGCCGGTATATCTGGAGGTCTTCGAACCGGACGGGACTCCGGTCATAAGCCAGGCTGCGGGTATCCGTACCTTCGGAGGCTGGTCCAGGGCGAGAACCCAGAAGTCCTTTAAGATCTTTGCCAGAAAAGAATATGATGAAGTAAACAATAAATTAAGATATGAATTCTTCCCGGACAGAACCGAGGCGGACGGTGATGTGGTGGGCACCTTCAAGCAGCTGGTGGTCCGTAACTGCGGCAATGATAACGGATTCGGCTTTATCCGTGATGAATTGTTCCAGACCCTGGCCGGTCAGGCAGGATATCAGGATTATGAGGCGGTCCGCCCGGCGGCAGTCTATGTGAATGGGGATTACCGGGGATTCTTCTGGCTCCACGAGGTGTATTGTGATGAGTATTTTGAGGACCACTATGGGAAATATGACGGTACCTTTGAGGTGATTGAAGGCGGAGATAATTATAAGAATTACGATGCGAACGGGGATAATGCCCCGATTGTGGATGAATATAACGAGTTCTACCGTACCTATGCCTACCAGGACCTGACCATAGACAGCAATTACCGTAAGGTATGCGAGGTAATCGACGTGGAGAACTATCTGGAATACTTTGCATTGGGGGCTTATATCGGGAACGAAGACTGGCCTCATAATAATTATAAGGCCTACCGGTATTATGCGGCAGAGGGGGAGTCTTACGGAAAAGCACCCTTTGACGGCAAGTGGCGCTATCTTCTCCATGACTTGGACTTTAGCTTCGGAATCTACGGAACTGTACCGGATACGAATTTTCTTGCCAGGTACATTGGAGCAGGGGGTGAGATCATGGATTCCTGCCCTCTGTTCGGACAATTAATGAGGAGAGAGGATTGTAAGCAGATATTCGTTAAGAAGACCCTTGAGCTGATAGACGGAGCCTTCTCCCCATCCAATTTGAACCGTGTTCTGGATGAGATGAATGCAGCGCGGATGAACGAGCTTAAGAATACCTATAACAAAGGACTGCTGGATGACTGGGTGACCTTTGGCCAGCTGGCCGGACGGATAGAAGACATTAAGAACTGGGGGAGGGACCGCGCCGCCTTTATTCCGGATTCCTACAGTGATTACCTGGGAATTGATCCGGATTGAATATTAGCGGCTGAATCCGGCATACTAGTCTTATGAAGCAGTAAGGGAAGTGATGCCTTGAGCAAACAGTCAAACCAAAGATACCGCAAGGTAAAAGAAAGGGACGATCTGAAAAAGGCCGGCGGGGATGTTCCACAGTCCGATATGGAGAAGAAGAGCAATACCAAGGATAAAATCAATCACACCTTCGGTGACAGTGCAGAAAAAGAATGACCTGCGACCGGGGCTGCAGCATAATTCACAGATAATCATATTACGTGAATTGTGCTGCAGCCCCGGTTTTTATATATTGTTAAGTATGGAACTCTGCGTCGGGTTATTCTTCCTACCAATAATATCTGGGATAACGGGGCTTGTTATCCGGTGGCTTCGGCCCAAGCTGCTGCGGTTGATTTTGTCCTATGAATTGGTTATTTGTAGCAGTAATATTCTCTATATTCGTTGTATTCGCAATTTCTGTCCGGTCTTGTCCCAGAGGTTCTGTCTGCCCCAAGTTATTCTTTTCAGCTCCCAGAGGCTCTAATATCTTTTCTGCTCTTTCTTTTCTTGGACGGTCAAATATGGTCCCGATAATTAGTCCGAGCAGGAAAAAAATAATGATAAGCGCTATGATCACCACAAAGAAGTTAGCTTGTGTAATTATATTGAACATTGTAGGACACTCCTTCGCAATATATTTCAATATTTATATATGCATCCGGCTTTGTTCGGGTGACAAATATCGGCGGAATGTGACTGCTATAAAATTACAAATATTTGGAACCTTTTTCATAAACCTCAAGTCTAATAATTAAAGCCAAGAAACAATTAATTGTTTCTTGAATTTATAAGAGGAGAAGAAGGAGGAGAATTATGAAAAAGCAACTATCATTAATACTGGTTCTGATTCTGGCAGCCGCCGGCATATTCACGGGATGCACTGGCAAAGATGATTCAGACCTGCGCGCGGGTGATATAACCAACGGACTTACGCCCCATGGAGCGGCATCAGATGATAAAACATCCGGTGGTACGGCCTTGGATGTAGAGGAGGACAGTATTGCAAATAGTGGGGATAATGACGGAATCAGTACCCAGTCTGATATTCCGCAATTAACGGCAGATGCTGCTTCCAATTATCTGACAGGAGAACTTGAACTGGCGGAAGGAATACCTGACTTAAATTCCGGTATCCGGTATAAATATATAATGAGCGAGCCTGCTTCCTACTGGAGCACGGAGGAGTATACAAGGATTGATGAAACCGGCTTTATGCACACCTATAACAATCCGTTATCCACATTTTCCATTGACGTTGATACGGCTTCCTATACGAATCTCAGGAAAAAATTAAATGATGGTAATCTTCCTGAAGCGGATGCCGTGCGGATCGAAGAAATGCTTAATTACTTTAAATATGATTACGAAGAGCCTGCCGGGAGCCAGCCTTTCCGTATCCATACGGAGATTGGAAGGTGTCCCTGGAATGAAGAGAATTACCTTCTTATGATCGGAATTCAAGGGAAGACGGTGGAGTCTTATGAGCTTCCCAAGAGCAATCTGGTATTCCTGATCGATGTATCCGGTTCCATGGATTCACCGGATAAGCTGCCGCTTCTTAAGAATGCCTTCTCCAAGCTGGTGGAAGCACTGGGAGAGGACGATAAGGTTTCCATCGTAGTATATGCAGGCGATACGGGAGTGGTACTTGACAGCGTACATGGGAATGAGAAGGAGACCATCCTTGACGCTATTGACAATCTGTCCCCCGGTGGATCTACCGGCGGCGCGGCAGGCATTGACCTGGCATACCGCCTGGCAGAGAAGAACTTTATCAAAGGCGGCAACAACCGGATTATATTAGCGACGGACGGAGACTTTAACGTAGGCCCTTCCTCCGTTGACGAGCTGGAGAAAATTATCGCCAAGAAGAGGGAAAGCGGAATATTCTTAAGTGTCATGGGCTTCGGCTCCGGCAATCTTAAGGATAATAAAATGGAGACACTGGCGGACAAGGGAAACGGCAACTATTCTTATATCGACAGCACCAGGGAAGCCAGAAAGGTCCTAGTGGATGAGATGGCCGGGACTCTGCTGACCATCGCCAAGGATGTTAAGATACAGATAGAATTCAACCCCTATCACGTAAGCAGTTACCGCTTAATCGGATATGAGAACCGGGCTCTGGCGAATGAGGACTTTAAAGACGATACGGTAGATGCAGGAGAGCTGGGTGCCGGTCACAGTGTAACCGCTCTGTACGAGATCATACCGGGAACTTCGGCTCCTGCCGCAGGCAGCGATCTGAGATACCAGTCAGGGAATACCGAGGTAAAATCGGGTTATAAAGATGAGGTATCGGAGATCCGTCTGCGTTACAAGGAACCGGACCAGCAGGAAAGCAAGGAGATAAAGCAGGTGGTGTACTATACGAATACGGGTGCGGAGAAGGGCAAGCTTTCAAGAGATTTCAGTTTTGCGGCGGCAGTAGCTGAGTTTGGAATGCTTCTGAGGAATTCCGAGTATAAAGGGAATACCTCGGTGGATACCATTCTTGATCTTGCGGAGACAGGATTGGGAGAGGATGAGGCTGGATACCACCTGGAATTCATGATGCTGGTGGATCGTTATGAAGAGCTGACGGGACGGCTTGGTTATGGGTGGTAAACAGTATGTATTAAAATTTTAGTATGACTAAGATTCAAGTAGTGCACGAAAGCCGGGGAGCAGGCAGGGAGACGCCCGGTGGAAGTCCGGTATCGGAAATCTATTGTGCTAAGCGAGACAGCGGCAGGAGCTTTCTATGTAATTTACGCAGTGGTACGCTGCGGGTCGTTTCATATGTGCATCCGTGCACAATGAAACTAAAAATGTCCTCCATGACATTTTTCCCCTCAGGTTATCACACAT
>JAFADH010000264.1 GCA_023424995.1 Bacillota bacterium
CTATGTTCCTGTAATCAGATGCACGGCGCATAGCGAAGTGCTTTTATCAGTAGTTAGAATACAATTTCTTGGATTACTTAGATTACAGGTGCTATGTTCCTGTAATCACATGCATGGCGCATAACAAAGCGCCTTTTATCAGTAGTTGGAATACAACTTTTAACAACTTACATTATGTGCATATTGCTAGTAAATACATTACATTATATATGCATATTTGTCAATTAAATAATAAATATTAATATAAATTTTAGTTTTTTGATTAGTTTGTAATTTTATATTACAAATAACATTCATGAAAACCGTCCGGAATTTCATATATGGGATGCCATTTATATTGGTTCCTTATCCTTTTTAATATATTCATTCGGCGCTGTTCCATAATGCTTCTTAAACACCCTGGAAAAATAACGGGGGTCATAGAAACCTGACATTAATGCAATCTCGGATATTGTCATTTTATTATAAGCCTGCTGGGATAATAATTTTTCCGCATAATCCATCCTTAGATCCGTGATAAAAGAAGAAGGGGATTTGCCTGTTTCCTTTTTAAAGCATCTTCTGAAATAATCCGTATTGTAAGAGACATTGCCCATGGCGTCTCCTATCTTGAATTCCGGATTCATAAAATTCTCAATTAATGTATTTTTCAGATTCTCAACAGATTCGTTATGATCCTTATAAGCACTCCAGCTAATAAGCACCTGATTCATGGTCTCTGCAAGGGAGCCAAGCACCGCCTTATAGTTGCCGCTTTTTTTATAAAATGTCCTGAGTGCCAGGAACATCAACGCCTCAAAGCTTTTCTCCTCTTCATCCGTGAATAGTGATACTTCCCCGCTCTGGGGAGGTATCAGTCCATCTACCTGAACAAAAATATCCGTAAACGGATCGTCTGAATACTTACTGTGTACAGCTCCCGGCGGATGACAGATGATACTGCCCGGAAAAAAATTATATTCCCTGCCGTTAATTACGGTTACCCCGTTTCCTTCCAGGTTCAACACGATTTCCCAGGTATCATGCTGATGCGGGGATGCTCTCCTCAAAGCCTTTGGTGACATGCCGACCAATTCGATTCTCATATTAATACCCATTGCCTTTCCATCCTAAACAGCAGTCTTTGCCGCTTTTGATATTAAGGTTAATATGAAAAGTCGTTTTTGTCCACCTGTTTGTCGTTCTAATCCTTATTAATCTCCGTTTTATAATGTATAATTTAATTAACTTAATTCTGCTGATGATCAGATAATTGCGTGGTTTTAAAGTCCTTCAGGACTTTTATCCGATTATATCCGGCTTATGCGGCAAAATGAATAAGTCTGAACTGTTACTGTGTTCACTTTATTTGCCATGCCAGGCTTTAAACAATGGCAAATACCAGCAAACTGTATTTATAAAAGCATGAACATATACCGTGTTCATGCTCTCCCGCTCCGCCGGCATTATCACAGGCAAGCTTGTATAATGCTCACTACGTCTATATTAAATTATGAAATGGAGGTATTCACATGAAGAAATTAATTATGGAAGGTCCCGGAAAAAGCGTAATAGCCGATGTACCAGATCTGGTGCCGAATGACGACCAGGTGCTTGTGAAGGTGAAGTACTGCGGTATCTGTATGTCGGAGCATTATGACTGGTCTACCGCTGAAAAAGGGAAGGTCTTCGGTCATGAGCCCATGGGCACCGTCGCAGCAGTCGGTAAAAACGTGGAAGGCTTCAAAACCGGGGACCGGGTATCGGGACTGGCCTGGGAAGGCTTCGCGGAATATGTGCTTTTTGAAAAAAGCAATATTGTCCATATCCCAGATAATCTGGCCGATGAGGATGCGGTGGCGGAACCTCTGTCCTGCCTGGTCAGTGCAGCCAGCAAGCTCCCGGTAAAGGTTCCGGGAGAGACCGTTGCTGTGGTGGGCACCGGTTATATGGGACTGGGTATGATATCCCTGCTCAGGATAAAGGGCGCCGGAAAGATCGTTGCCGTTGACATACGGCCCAAAGCCCTGGAAGATGCATTGAAATACGGTGCGGATGAAGCCTATCTCCCTTCCGGGATACCGGATCAATATCTGGCACCCCTGAGTAATATTAATCAGGGCGGACTTTCCCTTGTTTCCGAGTGGGGAGAAACCAACGAATCCCTTCATACCGCCATTGAAATGACCAAAATTGACGGATGTCTGGGAATCGGCTCCTACCATACCGGCGGCCGCCGCTTAGTAGATGTCCAGCTTCTCAATGTCAAGGCAGTTGACATGATCAGTACCCATGAGCGCAAAACCGGATTCCAGGTGCAATGCTGCAGGAACGCCTTTTATTTATTGTCGAAGGGCCTGTGGAATTATAAAAACCTGCCCACAAAGATCTATAGACTAAGTGAATTTGACCTGGCTCACGAGGAGCTTGAGAAAAAGGCAAGCGGTGCCGTTAAATTGCTGATTGACTGTACGCGCTGGTAGAAAGGAGCTGTCCCATGGAAAATTTCAAGTTAGGCTTACAGCTTTATACCATAAGGGAGGACATGGAAAAGGACTTTGAAGGCAGCCTTAAGAAAGTAAAGGCTATGGGCTACGACGGGGTGGAATTCGCCGGGCTGTTCGGCTATAAGTCTGAAGCGGTCAGAAGCCTTCTGGACCATCTGGGCCTTGAAGCCATAAGCGCTCATGTCCCTTATCAGGAGCTGTCGAACAGCCTGGAAACGGTAATTCAGGATTACGGAACAATCGCCTGCAGCTATATCGCAGTCCCCTACCTGGCAGAAGATGCCCGCCCGGGAAGCCCGGTTTATGACCGGGTGCTGCAGAATATCGAGCGGTTCGGGAGGATATTGAAGGAGCAGGATATCACCCTTTTATACCATAATCATGATTTTGAATTCCTTCGTCTGGAAAGCGGAAAATATGCCCTTGACGAGATGTATGACCGCATTCCTGCTTCCTTCTTACAGACCGAGCTGGACACCTGCTGGATCAGCGTAGCCGGGGAAGCTCCCTGGGATTATATCCGTAAATACACGGGAAGATGTCCGGTAGTCCATCTGAAGGACTATTATATGAGTAAAAAAGGCAACAAACTCTATGAACTGATCGGACTTAAGGAAGAAGAAGCCCAAGATGCCGTAACAGGTGACTTTGAATTCAGGCCGGTGGGCTTCGGCCAGCAGGACTTCAAAAAAATTATAAGGGCCGCTGCCGAGAGCGGTACAAAGTGGCTCATTGTTGAACAGGACCAGTCAGGGGATATGCCGGCTCTTAATGCTGCGCAAAAGAGTCTTGATTATTTAAGGCGTCTCAAGCTATGGCAATGACACCGGTACAGAATGAATTTCCATATATCATAACAGCTCCATCCTTGGGAAGCATTCTGCCGCCATGAATAAACTGAGTTATTTAACAGGAGGTTGTGTATGGAATTACTTCTTTGCCCTTCCATGATGTGTGCCGATATAGGGAATCTGCGGAGCGAAATGAAGCTCCTGGAGGAAGCGGGAGCGGATCTTTTCCACATTGATGTTATGGACGGCCAATATGTCCCTAATTTCGGCATGGGCAGACAGGATATCGAGTATATCTGCAGAAATGGTAAGATCCCCTCCGATATCCACCTGATGATACAAAATCCGAGTAATTATATCGACCTCTTTGCAGCTATGAAGCCGGAGATAATCTACATTCATCCTGAAAGCGATATCCATTGTGCAAGAACCCTGCAAAGGATAGCCGGTCATGGAATAAAGCCCGGAATCGCCGTCAATCCGGGCACCTCGCTGGAAACTGTGCGGGAGCTGTTATACCTTGTGGATTATATCATGGTCATGACAGTGAATCCGGGGTTTGCGGGGCAGGATTATCTGGAATATGTAAACAACAAGCTGCTGCGCCTTATGGAATACAAAAAAGAATTTTCCTTCGATGTAATCGTAGACGGCGCTGTCTCGTTATCAAAAATCAGGGAATTAAAAGAGATCGGAGTAAGAGGCTTTGTTCTCGGAACCAGTACCCTGTTTGGCAAGCCGGAGGATTATACGGCCATCTTTGAAAAAATAAAAAAAATATAGATGCATACGGATGGGGTAAAGTACGGAAGAAAAACATCTGAACAGGAAATCTGCTTAGGTGTCTTTTCCTTAGACATTTGTGCCCGTATGGCGGAGGAACGGAGAAATATATGAAAATAGGAATCGGCAATGACCATGTAGCAATTGATATGAAGAACTTTATTGTCAATCATCTTAAGCTATCCGGCCATGAAGTTATTGATTATGGTACAAACGACAGCGGAAGAACCGATTATCCGATTTACGGCGAAAGGGTGGCACAGGCCGTTCTCCGGCAGGAAATCGAATTAGGAATCTTAATCTGCGGCACCGGAATAGGAATATCCCTTGCCGCCAATAAAATGCACGGAATACGTGCCGCAGTATGCAGCGACCCCTACTCTGCCAGGCTTTCCAGGGAGCATAACAATACGAATATTATCTCTTTCGGTTCCAGGGTGGTGGGAACCGGTCTTGCCGCAATGATCGTAGATGCCTGGCTTACTGCCGGGTTCCAGGGCGGGCGGCACCAAAGAAGGATAGATATGATATCGGATATTGAGAAGAAACAGCAGGAGCAGGCTTAAATGGAAAAGAAGCAGATCATCGGCATTGATGTGGGCGGGACCTACGTCCGCATCGGATTAGTGGATAGAAAGGGTAATCTGTCCAGACCTCTGATTGAAAAAACCGTAAATATCTTTAAGGATGAAAAGGCGGAAGGACTTTGTACCTTTATCAGGGAATACATAGCGGGAAGTGCTGCAAAAGAGCAGATCTGTGCCTTATCGGCAGGCTTTCCTTCTACTGTTGATAAAAAGAAAGAAAAGCTCATCTCCACGCCTAATATTCCCGGACTCAACGGCCTGGAAATTCACCGGTTATTAAAAGAGTATTTTAATTTTCCTATAATGATCGACAGGGATGTGATCATGCTATTTACCTATGACTTATACCGTAATCGGATCAATGATTCCGGTATTGTTATCGGCTGCTATTTCGGTACCGGCATCGGTAATGTGGTATCCGTGGGCGGACACATACTGGAAGGGAGGAACGGTGTGGCAGGCGAGCTGGGCCACATCCCCGTATACGGCAACAAAAAGGCCTGCGGCTGCGGTAATACAGGCTGCATAGAAACAATCGCTGCAGGACGATACCTGAGCGGGCTTGCAGAGGCAGAGTTTAACGGTGAATTTATAGGTGATTTATTTAAAAAGCACAGTAAGCATCCGAAGCTGGACTATTTCTTGGATATGGCCGCTGTCGCTGTGGCAACAGAGGTCAATATTCTGGATCCCGATTATGTAATGATCGGGGGAGGTATCATATCGATGGATGCTTTCCCCATGGAAGAGTTCACTAAGAGGATTACAAACTATGTACGAAAACCCCTGCCTGCCGAATCCATACATCTTATCTATACAAAGGATACAAGTGTAAATGGTATCATAGGAGCCGGTTTATATGGTTTTAAAAAAGCAGGATTATAAATTTACCCCGGGGTTATTTCATCTTATAGGAATAGTCCCGGGGTAAATCTGTTTTATTGGAATAATCCAAGGTAAGTTCACATGATCAAAGCAATCCCGGGGATAAGTCCGCTTTATAGATCAATCCAAAGAAAGCACGTTTTCATTTCTTTGTCCGAAATATCATAAATTTACACCTGCCTGATTGTAGTATATAATAAAAAAGAAATGCATAACTTAATTGAGCTTAATATTATAGCTCAATCTATAGTTCGATAAAATTATGATATACGGCAAGGAGAATACCGAATGCGTGCGGAATATTTCAATCAGCCTCTGACCGGTCTGGATCTGGAATTGTATTATTGCGGTTACGAGGACTGTATCGATAATTTTTATGCGGGTCCTTTTCAAAAAAATGAATTTCTTCTCCACTTCGTTATAAAGGGCAACGGGTTTTTCAAAGCAGATGACGCAACCTATGAAGTTAAGGAAAATGACTATTTCATCATATTTCCGAATCAGATCGTGAGATATTGGTCGGAGGAAAAGCCGGCCTGGTCCTTTTGCTGGATTGCAGTTAACGGGGATAAAGCGGCGGATTATCTGAAAGATTCCGGTATCAGCAGGAATACCCCGGTAAAACCCATAGCCAAACGTGCCTGCCACGAAATAAAAAAGCAGGTGGATCAAATGCTCCAGTTGTTTTCCCTGAAACCGCACAGCTACCGGACCGGATTGCTTGCAAATCTGTATTCCATTATTTCTATAATAGAGCAGGAATATAAGGATTCTATGATCCCCTCTCCCAAAAAAGCAATAAATGATTATGTTAACAAGGGCCTTCTATTTATTGAATATAATTATAACCGGGGCATCTCCGTAAAAGAAGTCGCAGAATATGTTAATTTAGACCGCTCCTACTTCTCGAAGATATTTAAAAGACAGACAGGCATATCTCCCCAGGAATATATCCTTAACCACCGGGTCACACAGGCCATACAGTTATTAAAGACCACCTCCCTGTCTTTAGAAGAAATCAGCAAATGTGTGGGGATTGATGAGGAGTATTATTTCTGGAGGGTATTTAAAAAATCTACCGGCTATTCTCCTTCCGAATACAGAAAGACGATCCTGCGTGATTAATCATGTAACCCGATTCAGGTTAAAAGGAAAAAATAATATTATAGGGAAGATTGCATTAATAAAAAAGGAAGGGGTTTCACTTCCGTCATCTTAATGACTATTCGCATAATTGTACGGATGCTGTCTTTTAGAATTATAGTAACCCCTTGACGGGGAGCTTATCGGCGGCGTGAGTTACCTGTAATATCTAAGAAAATCGTCGATACGTGTCCTTGTGCTCTGTCTTGGTTTATCTGAAAACCGAATTGTTACCCATCCATC
>JAFADH010000391.1 GCA_023424995.1 Bacillota bacterium
GATCTTTACCGCCGGCTATATGAACCGTGATGAGGAATGGCTGCTACATTTTACGAAGGAGCTGTACAAATCACAGGCCAGCGCCTTTGTCATTAATATCGGTCCGTACATCAAGGAGGTGCCTCACAGCGTTATTGATTATTGCAATGAAGTGGATATGCCCCTCTTTACCATACCCTGGAAGATCAGGCTGGTGGATGTCACCAGGGATTTCTGTACCAGGATCATGCATAACAAGAATGTGGAAGCGAGCATCTCCACCACACTGAAGGATATCATATTTAAAGTGGGAGATCCGGAGACACAGATCCAGCAGATGGAGCGATACGGCTATACGCGTGAGAATCATTTCTGCTTCGTCAATATCTCCCTGGAGAATGTCCGGGAGCATCACGGCAGCGATAATATGGAACGGCTGCGCCTGTATGTGGAACAGATAGCACGCACCAGCCAGAGCATGTTTATCTCCTTTACCTATCAATCCCATCTGATCGTGGTCCTTTCCGAGAACAGCATGAATCAGGTCCACCACTTTGTGGACCGGCTGATTGACCTGGTGCGCAGGGAGAAGGCGGCCTTTCAGGTTTATGTGGGCGTCAGTCCCATTATTCAGGGCTTTCCGGGTCTGGATTCGAATTTTGAGAAAGCTCTGGCAGCCAATGGAATGGCGAAGAAGAGAAGGGTCCGGGTGAATTATTACGATGACCTTGACCTGTATAAGATACTGCTGGCGGTGAAGGATAAGAAGGTACTGCAGGAATTCTACCAGGAGATATTAGGCAAGCTGGAGCAGTATGATATGGAGAACGGCACGGATCTCATGGGCTTTTTGCGGGTGTACCTGGACAGCAACGGAAGCCCCCAGCTGGTATCGGAGCAGCAGTACATCCATCGCAATACCGTGAATAACCAGGTGAAGAAGATTGAGAAGATAACCGGCTATAACCTGCTTAATCTGGATGAGAAGGTACGCTGCAGCATCGGGTATCTGATCCGGGATATTTTATAGAGGCGCAGGTTGCATAGTGCAACTGCTAAAATGTGCAGTTGCACAGAGAAATCTGGTCAATGATTGATTGAATCTTACGGGACCTGTATTTATAATGATAAAAACAGTAGCAGCGGGGCTTGTGGGAACAAGCCCCGCTTTGACGTATGAAGGAGGAGATATCTTGCTAGGAGAAGAAATCAAAAGTTATCAGAAGCAATACAATCTGCAGTCATGGAGCAAACAAAAGAATCTCAATCCGATTCCCATTGAGAGGGGAGAAGGCATCTATCTGTGGGATTATGAGGGCAACCGTTATACGGATATGTCATCCCAGCTGGTTAATCTGAATCTGGGCTTCGGGAATAAGGCCATCGGAGATGCCATCAAGGAGCAGGTAGATAAGTTCTGCTTCGTACAGCCGGCCTATGCCGCAGAATCCAGGGCGAAGCTGGCGAAGAAGATCATCGGGCTTATGCCTTATAATATGGGAAAGGTATTCTTCACCAATGCCGGTGCCGAGGCTAATGAGAATGCGGTGAAGATTGCCCGTATGTATACGGGGCGCTTTAAGGTATTCAGCCGTTACCGCAGCTATCACGGCTCCTCCTTCGGCGCAGGCAACCTGACCGGTGAGCCCAGGCGTTATCCTCTGGAGCCCGGGATTCCCGGATTTATTAAATTCTTTGATCCCTATGTCTACCGGGAGGCAATTCCTTTCCAATCGGAAGAAGCGGCGACCAGGTATTATCTGGCCAAGCTGCGGGAACAGATATTATATGAAGGACCCAGCAGCATTGCTGCCATCGTAATTGAGACCATAACCGGCTCCAACGGCATCATCATTCCCCCCAGGGGATATCTGCCGGGCATGCGCAGGCTCTGCGACGAATTCGGCATTCTTTTGATCTGCGATGAGGTCATGACCGGCTGGGGCAGAACCGGCAGGATGTTCGCCTTTGAGCATTTTGACGTCATACCGGACATGGTTACCTTTGCCAAGGGGGTAACCTGCGGCTATGTTCCCCTTGGAGGAGTGGCAGTGAGCAAGGAGATCGCGGCCTATTTTGACGACAATCTGCTGTCCTGCGGCCTGACCTACAGCGGACATCCCCTGGCGTGCGCGGCAGGAGTCGCCTGTGTCAATTATTATGAGGAAGCCGGCATTCTTGAGCATGTGAATGAAGTGGGAAAGGTACTGGGAAACAGATTGGAGGAATTGAAGGCGGCGCATCCTTGTGTAGGTGATGTAAGATACATCGGTTTGTTCTCCGCGGTAGAATTGGTTAAGGATAAAAGCACCAGGGAGCCTCTGGTGCCTTACGGCAAGGATCCGGAGGGCATTATGGGCAGGATCCTGGGCAGGCTGAAGGAGAAGAAATTTATGACCTACACCCACGAGAATATGATTCTGATCGCGCCTCCGCTGATCATAACCGAAGAACAGCTGCTGGAAGAACTGGTAAAGCTGGATGAAGTTCTGGAAGCTGTGGACCGGGAATTCTTATGACGCTTTCCCGTATAATCCGGATGGTCTATGGGGATGCCGCAGAGCATATGCATCTCCCTTCCATATGTTTTGTGCATATGCACATTAAATATTGGTCATCTATCATTTGATTTTTTTCTCCGGGGTATATATAATTAACATATTATAAAACGCCAACTAGCAGCAAAGGAGCCGATGGTATTTAGGATGCTCCCGGGCTGCTTGTTTTTTTGAAAGGAGCGGTCATGGCATATCAATTTACATTACCGGATGTTGTAATAGCTGGGGAAGATGCACTTAAGTCCGGTGAGATGAATATAAAAAGATTAGGGAAGAAAGCTTTCATCGTCACCGGCAGGATGATTACAAAATCGGGAATGGTTGGTTTGCTCACCGATCGCTTACAAAGCTGGGATATTGATTCGGTGGTTTTTAATGATGTCATCGGAGAGCCCACGGACCGGACAATTGAGCTTGGAGTGAAGGCCTACGGGGCTTCCGGCTGTGATTTTATCATTTCAATAGGCGGAGGAAGTCCTCTGGACAGCGCGAAGGCAATTGCGGCCATGTCGGTATTGCCGGGCAGGATAACCGATTATGCAGGAATAGAGATAAGCGGTGATTTTCCCCCCATGGTATTGATTCCCACAACTGCAGGCACAGGCTCGGAAGCGACGAAATTCACGGTAATCACCGACACGGTGAACAACAGGAAGCTGCTTCTTAAGGGAAATGATCTTCTGCCCGATCTGGCGATCCTGGATCCGGCATACACGCTGTCGGCACCGGCAGCTATCACCGCTGCAACCGGAATGGATGCACTGACCCATGCCATAGAAGCATACACCTCACGAAAAGGAAATCCTATGACCGATGTATATGCCATATCGGCGGTGAAGCGGATCTTTCGTTATCTGCCCCCGGCTTTTCAGGACGGCAATGACAAAAAGGCCAGGGAAGAGCTGCAGCTGGCGGCTTTTGAAGCAGGCGTCTGTATCAATAACGCCTCGGTAACGCTGGTCCATGGAATGAGCAGGCCCATCGGTGCCCTGTTCCATGTCCCCCACGGGATATCCAATGCCATGCTGATTAAGGATTGCCTGGAATTTGCCATGGACGGCTGTTATGATAGATTTGCAGTACTGGCAAGAGCAATCGGTGCCGCAGGGAAGGATACCGGAGATGCCGATGCTGCCCGGGCTTTCTTAGATCGTCTGAGCAGGCTGTGCCGCTGCCTTGAGATACCGACATTGGCGGAATACGGGATTAACAGACAGGAGTTTGAGGCGGCTGCGGAGAAGATGGCACGGGATGCCCTGGCAAGCGGCAGTCCTTCCAATACCATTAAGCAGGTTAATCTGGAGGATATCCTTTCTATCTATCAAAAACTCTGGTAAGCGGAACTGACCAATCAAATATTATTTTAATTTCTTATACAATGGCGTAGGCTGAGAGGCTTACGCCATTCTTGCCTGTAAAAGCCCGCAGGTGGAAAAACTTCCCATACGAATACGCAGGCAAAGGCCGCCGTATAGGAGGAATAATGCATTAAAAAACAGGAGGTAGGGATTATGAGCGTACTTGATTCTCTCATGGAAGAGATGCCGGCAGATGCGGCAGCGGAGGATACAATGAATATGAATCAGGAGATAAGCATCCGGAATCTGAATGTGAGCTTTCCGGACAAGAACGGCGGATCACCGGTGATCGCATTACAGAATATCAATCTGGATATCAGACAGGGGGAATTTATCTCCCTGGTAGGACCCTCCGGCTGCGGCAAGACCACCCTGCTTAGGACCATAGCGGATCTGCAGCAGCCTACCACGGGCAGCATACAGGTAAGAGGCCTGTCGCCGAGGGAGATCAGGCTCCAGCAGAAGTACGGGATCGTATTCCAGAATCCCGTGCTGTATGAGTGGAGAACAGTAAGGCGCAATGTATGCATGCCCATGGAGATCATGGGGATACCCAAGAAGGAAAGGACCGCACGGGTTACGAAGATGCTGGAGCTGGTGGGTTTAATGGAATTCGGAAAGAAATATCCTCATGAGCTCAGCGGCGGCATGCAGCAGAGAGTGGGCATCGCAAGGGCACTGGCTATTAAGCCCGAGATACTTCTGATGGATGAACCTTTTTCCGCATTGGATGAATTTACGAAGGAAAAGCTCCATGAGGATCTGCTTCGTATC
The DNA here is from genome assembly GCA_023424995.1 of Bacillota bacterium. Taxonomy (GTDB): domain Bacteria; phylum Bacillota; class Clostridia; order Lachnospirales; family Lachnospiraceae; genus Mobilitalea. The sequence goes on from JAFADH010000391.1 coordinate 4,670, forward strand.
TGGAAGAAGACCAACAAGACGATCCTCTTTGTTACCCATAATATCCAGGAGGCGGTATTTTTGTCTGACCGTGTGGTGGTGCTGTCCCCTCATCCGGGAAGAGTCTCGGCCATCGTAGACATTAACCTGGACCGTCCCAGAGGCTTATCGATTAAGAATACGCCGGAATTCAACGAGCTGGTGGTGAAAGTAAGAAATAGCTTTGAAGGCATATAGGAGAGATGATATGAAGCTGATGAAGAAGGTACTTGCTTCAAAGAAACTGGTAACGGCAGTATGGATCCTTGCTCTGATCCTGTGCTGGGAGATCGTGGCATCGGTGGTAGAGCAGACCAAGCGCACCCCTGAGAATGTACTTCCCCATCTGTACCAGATTCTGCAGTCCGTATTCAGCACCAGGCTGGTCAGCAACCGGCAGACTGCTCTGCAGATCGTGCTAAGCAACGCAGGAATTACCTTGATCAGAGCAGGCATCGGTTACTGCATCGGAATAATCATAGGCTTTATTCTTGCACTGTTCATGAATCTGTTCCGTGCGGTAGAGAAGACAGCGTTCCCATATCTGATGATGATACAGATGATTCCCATTCTTGGAATGGCTCCGATTGTCTTAGCCGTAACCAAGGATATCAATAAAAGCCGGATCGTGATCGCAGCTATTCTGACCTTCTACCCGGTAGCCACCAATACTCTGGCAGGCTTTAAGGCGGTAGACAGACAGAAGCATGAGCTCATGTATTCCATCGCAGCCAGTAAATATCAGATCTACCGGAAGCTGTTGATTCCCTCCTGTATGCCGTACTTTTTTACGGGACTGAAGATATCCGCTCCCATGGCAATCACGGCTTCCATACTGGTGGACACCCTGCAGGGCGGAGGAGGCCTTGGCTGCATGCTGTCCCAATCCCTGAAGCATGCCATGTCCATCTATGTGTTCTGGCAGATCGTATTCTTCAGCGCCCTGGTGGGGATATTAAGCTACTATCTGATGTCGGTGATAGAGAGGCTGGTGACCCCGGGAAAGCCTGCAAAGGCCAAGGGAGGTGAAAGCCATGAAGCATAAATTGCGCCGGGTCATCAATAAGCAGGTCATCACCACCGTATTATACCCGCTGTTATTCGGAGGGATTGTAGCGGTATTATGGCAGACCCAGCTTCTTCATAAGCTGCTGGGGGCGGATACCTTTACCCTTCCGCTTCCGGAACGTATCTTCAACATCATCCGTGATAACCTGCCGGGTATTATGAAGAATGTCAGAGCAACCGTAATCGTAGCTCTGGGAGGACTGGCACTGGGATCTCTTTTCGGCTATCTGCTGGCGGTTATCGCAACCGTATTCCCCAGATGGGGCACGGGAGGACTTACCGTCGTCTCCGCCTTCAATGCAATACCGATTATCGCCATAGCGCCGATCCTCAATAATCTGACCAAGGATTTCAGTAAGGACGCCAATATCAGGAGCATACTGGCCAAGATCCTGGTGGTCATGATCACCTGCACGGTATCCATGAGTATCAATGCTTACCGGGGCTTTACCGAATTAAAGCCCTTCTCCCTGGACCTGATGAAATCTTATGCGGCCGGAAGTAAAACCATATTCTTCAAGCTGCGGATTCCCAACAGTATTCCCTATGTATTCACAGCATTAAGGGTCAGTGTTCCGGGCTGTGTCATCAGCGCTTTGGTCAGCGAGTATTTCGCCGAATACATCATCGGCGTGGGCAGGCAGATTCGTGAGAATATCGTATTGGCCCAATATGCATCGGCCTGGGCATATATCACGGTAGCCTGCGCCATCGGAATTATCATGTATGTCGTGCTGTTGATCTGTGAAGGTATTTTGCTGAAGGGACGCCGTTAGTGTACTGTCCCGCTCATCATCAGCGAAGCCATACGGTCTGTTCTGCCGGTGATGAATGAGACATACGCTGAATGCGTTCATTCACTTAATATATAATGTTACGTTAATTTTATAAGGAGGAAGAAATGATGATGAGAATATCTTTAACAGGAATGAAACGAATGAGTGCGCTGCTTCTTGTCTGCATTCTGCTGGCTGCCATGCTTGCAGGATGTGCGAGGGAGACAGAGGATAATACTCCGGAGCCTACCAAGGGGGCATCGGCTCCTACCCAGGCACCTGCCTCCACCGATGCACCGGAAGCGGAGACGCCCGCCGGACCTTATTATGCGGCGGATGCAAGTGTTGAAAGCATCGTAGTGGATGCGGCTGGCAAGGGACAGGTGGGTAACTGGGGACTGGGCAACGAATATGAGATACAGGCACTGCTGACAAAATACGGCCAGCCTACCACATACTTAAGCCAGGCCTTTGATATGGACGGCTTTGATGATGATTCCATCCTGTTAGCTTCCGCCATGACCTATAATGAGCTTGGTCTGGTTAAGAACTCCTATGATGGCGGCTACGGCTATGGAGACAGCGTGAAGCATATTGATATGAATGATGAAGGAGTTGCCATGCTGGAGGATAATATCTTCACCACCAAAGCGTTTGCAGAGGCTAATCCCAATACGGTAAAAGCCTTCATCTATGCCTCCATGAAGGGCTGGGAATATGCCTGTGCCAATCCGGAGGAGGCAGCGCAGATCGTATACAAGTACGGTTCCTCCGTATCCGGTGAGCATCAGGCTTATATGGCCGGTGAGGTGAAGAAGCTGGTGGAGACGGATACATCAGGTGCTGCGGTTAATAATTACGGCTATATGGACGAGACGGCCTTGCAGCAGACCCTGGAGCTTGCCAAGCAGTACATAAAGCTGGATGACTCGGCTGCCGCAGAGAAGCTTACGACCCTTACCCTTGATGACATCAGGAATACCTCATATTGGGAAGCTGCCAAGGCTTCGGACGGGACCTTTGCTCCTGAGAAGACGGAAGTATCCATCCAGCTGAAATGGCTGCCGCAGGCACAGTTCATGGGCTATTATGTTGCGCTTGACAAGGGTTATTACAGTGAAGCGGGCTTAACTGTGGATATCGTACAGGGCGGAGGAGATATCGGTGAGACAACCGCAGTATATACCGGACAGGTGGATTTCGGTGTTACCTGGGTATCCAACCTGATTGCCGCCAATGCGGGCGGTATGGAGCTGCTGGAGGTGGCGCAGGTATTCCAGAGATCAGGACTTGTACTGGTTTATAAAATTAATTGACCGGGGCGTTAAAACCGGAATGATGCCGCATATGCTTTATGAAGCACAGGACGGACAATTGTAACCATAAACCTAATAGAGGAAGACGGGGAGCTGCTGCAGGCATGGGAGGATAAGCTGCAGCAGCCTCCTGCAATTCCGGGAATACTTTTAATAATATGAGACGGGAGGCGTGCTTATGGATTTATTGATTAAGAATGGATTGATAGTAACGGCAGCGGAAAGCTATTATGCGGATATCGCAGTAAAGGACGGCAGAATTGCCTGCATCGGAACAGGGCTTGACCTGGAGGCTGATAAAAAGGTGGATGCCAAAGGGAAATTGGTTCTCCCCGGTGCAATTGATGCACATACCCATCTTGCCATGCCCTTCGGGGGAACGGTCTCCGCCGACGGTTACCTGTCGGGAACCAGGGCGGCTGCCTGCGGAGGCGTAACTACGGTATTTGATTATCCCATGCAGAGGAAGGGAAAGGGAATTCTTGAGACAGTCCGGGCCAGGGATGCCATGTGTGCTCCGGAAGCCTGCGTGGATTATGCCTTTCACTGTATTATCACGGATCTGAACGAAGGCTCCCTGCTGGAAGAATTCGCTGCTTCCGTAGATTACGGCGTAACAAGCTTCAAGTGCTTTCTGGTATACAAAAAGGAGGGCATGATGGTGGATGATGCCACTCTGGTCAGGATACTGCGAAAAGCCAGGGAGGTCGGCGCCGTCACCAATATACATGCAGAGAACCCGGATCTGATCGATCTTAATATAGAGCAGTTTTTAAGGGAAGGGAAGACTTCCCCCTGGTATCACTACTTAAGCCGCCCGGAGTATGTGGAGGCGGAAGCGGATAAGAGAGCGGTCCACTGGGCGAAATCCGCGGATGCGCCCTTATACATCGTGCATATGGCAGACAAGGAAGGATTGGAGGCTGCCATAGAAGCCAAGCTGCAGGGACATAAGATCTATGTGGAGACCTGTCCCCAGTATCTGGAATTTACCTGCGATGTGTATAAAAGGGAGGACGGAAGGAATTTTGTATGCTCACCGCCCATGAAGGGAAAGGAAAGCCGGGACGCCCTGTGGAATGCTATACGGCAGGGAACCATCGATACGGTAGCCACCGATCACTGCCCCTTCCAGAGCTATGAAAAGGACTGGGGGAAGGATGATTTTACCAGGATCCCCAATGGCTGTGCCGGTATAGAAAACCTCTATCCCTATATGCTGTCTGCGGCAAATGAAGGAAGGATTACCTTTAACCGTGCGGTAGAATTATGCTCCGCTAACCCGGCGAAGATATTCGGCTGTGAGCAGAAGGGGTCACTGACCGTAGGAAAGGATGCAGATATTGTTATCTATGATCCTGAGAAGGAATTCACCATATCCGTCTCCAATATGCACTCCGACTATGACCATACCATATGGGAGGGGAAAAAGCTTCACGGCTATCCGGTCCAGACCTATGTACGGGGGAAGCTGGTATATGACAACGGTGAATTCGTCGGAACCCCCGGGTACGGAAAATATATCAGGCGGGTACCGGCAAAGGTTTAGGAAAGGTTAGGTGTGATCGTCATGAATAGTCTGGCTTACAGAGACACATCACTGGCGGAAGAGGTCGGAGGATGCCTTCTGTGCAGTGAAGCCCCCTGTGCCAAGGTATGTCCCTACAAGCTTCCTGTGGACACTGTCATACGGTCCCTGCGGTTTGAGAATAAGGCAGGTGCCGTGAACAGGCTCCCGGCTGAGCTTCCCTGCACGGAGTGCGGGACAAAGCCCTGCAGGGCAGCCTGCCTAAAGAAGGCGGTGAACCGGCCCGTTCCCATTGACGAGGTTATGATGAAGGCCGCCTCCTACCCCAGGGCAAAAGCGGAGGATGCGGATCTGTCCGTTGAATTTTGCGGGGTGGCCTGTGAGAATCCGTTCTTCCTGTCCTCCTCCGTAGTGGCCAGCAATTATGAGATGGTAGCCAAGGCCTTTGATATGGGCTGGGCCGGTGCTGTCTTTAAGACCATCGGAACCTTTATTCCTGAGGAGGTGTCTCCCAGGTTTGACGCACTGAGAAAGGAATCGGTTCCCTTCGTAGGCTTTAAGAACATAGAACAGATATCCGATCACAGCCTGACAGATAATCTTGCATTTTTAAAGAAGCTTAAAAAGAATTATCCGGGTAAGGTGATTGTGGCCTCCATCATGGGGCAGACCGAGGAGGAATGGACCTATCTGGCACTTAAAGTAACCGAGGCCGGTGCGGATATTATCGAATGCAACTTTTCCTGTCCCCACATGGCAGCGGACGGGTTAGGTTCCGATGTGGGGCAGAATCCCGAGCTGGTCAGTGCCTATACCAGGGCAGTCCTGCGCGGGACCCATCTTCCCGTACTGGCGAAGATGACACCCAACCTGGGCAATATGGAGCTACCGGCCATCGCCGCCATGGAGTCGGGAGCTGCGGGGATCGCAGCCATTAATACCATTAAGAGTATTATGAATGTGAATCTGGACACCTTCTCCTCCGGACCGGACGTGAGCGGCGTGACCAGCATCGGCGGATACTCCGGGAAAGCGGTAAAGCCCATCGCACTGCATTTTATCCATTCCCTGCGAAGCTGTGAAAAGCTTAAGGAGGTGCCCGTCAGCGGGATGGGAGGCATTGAGACCTGGAGGGATGCGGCAGAGTTCCTGGCTCTGGGCTGCGGGAATATTCAGGTGACTACGTCAGTCATGCAGTATGGCTACCGCATCATAGAGGATATGACGGAAGGCATGAAGCTGTATCTGAGCTCCCATGGCCACCGCAGTATCAGAGAAATCATCGGGAAAGCAACTGCGCAGATCATTCCGGCAGATCATCTGGACAGATCCAGTATCTGCTACCCGAGGTTCTTAAGGAGCAAATGCGTGGGCTGCGGACGCTGTTATCTCTCCTGCTATGACGGCGGACACCAGGCGCTGGCCCGGGATCCCGCCACCGGAAAGCCGGTCATGGATGGGGGCAAATGTGTAGGCTGCCATCTCTGTGTGACGGTATGTCCGGTAGAGGCAATTACCCAGGGAACCAGAGTGAAGAAGAGATTAAAGCATCCGTAAGCAATTGATATATTAAGGGCATGCAGCAGCTGTAAAGAAATATTCCAAAAGCTATGCCATATCAGGAATTAGCCGGTTTAATAAAAGAAGATCCGGAGGCCAGATAGATATAAGCCATATGGAAATAGTTCATAAGGAAGCTTTATCAGAAAAGCTGCAGGTCTGTATAGAGGAGGTTATGTCATGTATCACTGTAGTTTGGAACGTATGGAAGATAAGATAAGAACCTTTAGCCGGTTCGGTGATACGGGGAAGGGCGGTATTACCCGTTTCTCCCTGTCTCCGGAAGCAGTGGCGGCAAGAGAGGAATTCAGGCGCAGGATGGAGGAGCTGGGAGCGGCGGTGGTTACCGATGATATGGCCAATATGTATGCCACGATTCCGGGAACGCAGGAGCTCCCTGCCATCTATTCCGGCTCCCATCTGGATTCCGTAAGGCAGGGCGGGAATTATGACGGGGTACTGGGAGTACTGGCTGCCATGGAGGCGGCGGAGACCGTGGTACGGGAGAAGATTCCCCATAAGCATCCGATTACGGTGGTGGTATGGACCAATGAGGAGGGAGCAAGATTTGAACCGGCCATGATGTCCTCGGGAGTGATCTGCGGCAAGTTTAAGAAGGAGGAGATGCTTGCCTCCGCAGCTAAGGATATTCCAGGATATACCTTCGGGGAAGCACTGGCTGCCAGCGGATTTGCCGGAGAGGAAGGTAACCGGATCACCCCGGACAAATGCAGGGCATTGGTGGAGCTGCATATCGAGCAGGGACCGGTGCTGGAAGCGGAGCATTATGATATCGGTGTGGTGGAAGGGGTATGCGGTATGATCAATTATGAATTCACCCTGACCGGACAGGCCGGACACGCAGGCACCACACCCATGAAATACCGGAAGGATGCCCTGTATGCAGCCGCCAGGCTCATTGAATATCTTCATGATGAGCTGGACCGGCTGGATGACCGGCTGGTGTATACTACCGGCAAGATATCCTGCCATCCCAACATCCATACCATCATCCCGGACGAGGTACGGTTTACCCTGGATGCCAGACATCAGGATCCTGCCGTGATCGAACAGGTCCTGGCCGTAATCCGGTCCATTCCCTCCGAGCTTGAGAAATGCGGTGTCGCTTATGCAAAAGCCTGGTCCCGCAATACCGTAGCCTTTACTCCGGAATTAGTTGATCTCGTCCAGAAAAGCGCCGGAGAATATGGTTATTCCAGCCGGCGGATCTACAGCGGTCCCGGACATGACGCCCAGTTCATGATCGACCTGGTCCCGGCAACCATGATCTTTGTACCCAGCATAGGCGGCCACAGTCATTGCGAACTGGAATACACACCGCCGAAGAATTGTCTGAAAGGCGCCGATGTACTGCTTCAAACCATATTAAGCATCGATACGCTGTAAGAGAAATAAGCACACCTCCGAATGAAGGCCGCGCCGGTCCATCCGGAGGTGTCTTTGTTATGAAAAGTATTATTTATCAGTTCTTCGGCGTTATTTCAGCTTGAACATTTCAGCAGATAAGGCTATAATCAGATTGACATATTTTGTGAACGTCGTAAAAAGGCAGCATATCTTACGACTGCCGTCAGGGATGTATGTGAATATGATATTGAGAGGATAGGATATGAAGTGTTTAGGATTTTTTATCGGGCATAAGAACTATCTGCCCCATGCCAGGCTGCTGTGCAAATCAATAAGAGAGAATACGCATCTGGAGGAGGAGTATGAGATCTGTGCGGTTACTCCGGGTTATCTGGAATTGACCGTTAACATACCGGGAGTCAGGCATCTGCAGTTTGACATCTCTCCGGAGTACAGAGCCATTCCTTATGTGGACAAGATGTTTGCAGCTGCGGCGCTGGAGGCTGTCTGTGAGGAAGAGTATATCTGGATGGATGTGGACAGCTATTTCTTCAAGCACCTGGAATTTCGCAAAAGCACGGAGATCTATGCCAATCCGGTGGATAAGAAGAACATCGGCGATATCTACGGAGAGGAAAGAAGCGCGCTCTGGCTGGCGCTGTTTAAGTATTTCGATATCCCGGACATCTATCCCTTCGTGACCACCAGGGTCACCAAGGAGAGGATATATCCCTATTATAGTGTGGGAATGGTGCTGATCAATAAGAACCGGGAGCTGTTCCGCACGGTGCGGGATTCCATCTGCAGCCTGCTGTCCTACGAGTACATCAACCGGCTGCTCCAGGCCTTTGAACTGAACAGCAGATACCTTCATCAGGCGGTATTTACCTGTGCGGTACTGAAGCTTTATAATAAAAGCGTAAAGCCTCTGCCCTACGCGGTGAATTATTCCGTGAGCCTTCATGAGAATACGCCGACGCCGATCCCCTTTGAAGATATCATCAGCATCCGTTATAAGGATTATTTTGAAAAGCATAACCCGCCTTATATCTGGAAGGATATCTTCGAACATGAGAAGAAGGATTTAAAGACGACATGGTATTATCCGTGCTGAAGCTCATAGTCCGTGGAAAGCGGAGCAATATGAACGCAATTGCATGGCAGTGGAGTTCCGGAACAGCGTCATATTATAAAACAGAAAAGAGGTTCCCATCATGAGCAGCAAACATAATCCAATCATAAAAGGCCTGTATGCAGATCCGGATATCCTGCAGGCAGGTGACACCTTCTACCTGTATCCTACCTCGGACGGCTTTACCCATTGGTCGGGAACACAGTTCCATGTGTTTTCATCCGGGGACAGGATCCATTGGAAGGCTGAAGGGGTCATCCTTGATCTGGCGACGGAGGATGTGGCCTGGGCGGCAGGCAGTGCCTGGGCACCGGCAATCGCACATAAGAACGGAAGCTATTATTTCTATTTCTGCGGGAAGCGTCCCGATCATGCTTCCTGCATCGGGGTAGCGGTAGCGCAGACTCCCGCAGGTCCCTTCAAGGCAATGGCGGAACCGCTTCTTACTCCCGAATTAGCGGCGGCAGAGAATATAAAGCTGTCACAGACCATCGATCCTTCCATATTCACCGAGGAGGACGGTACGTCATATCTGTACTTTGGTAACGGCGGTGCGGCAGTTGTTGCCCTGAATGACGACATGGTGAGCCTGAAGCCCGGCACCATGAGGCAGCTTGAGGGATTATATGACTTTCGCGAGGCCGTGACGGTAATGAAGCGGAACGGAACCTATCATTTCACCTGGTCCTGTGACGATACGGGAAGTGAGGAGTATCACGTTAATTACGGCACCTCTGATCATCCGTACGGGCCGGTGGAATACCATTACCGCATCCTTGAGAAGGATGTATCGAAGGATATCCTGGGCACCGGCCATCATACCATCTTAAGGCCGGAGGGAACGGATGAATATTATATCTTCTATCACAGATTCGGGACTCCCCTGGAGGAATATCCGGAGGGGAAGGGCTATCACCGGGAAATCTGCATGGACCGGCTGCTTTTCGATGAGAAAGGAAGGATGATACCGGTGAAGGTTACGGACTGATACTGATATGACCGAAAGAAGGACGCTGCGCCGGCTGAGACAGGAAGAATTACCGTGCATGGATATGACAGATTGACATATGAAATGAAAGGAGCGGGGTCCGAAGACCCCGCTCCTTCTTACAGCGCCTCACATGACGCTTTATAAGGGGGAGAAAAATTATATGAGAGAGAAGTGATCAGCGTATGGGGATGTATTTCTTTTCTTCTATCTTGGCTGCCTTATCCTCTTTCGGGAATACCAGCTTCAAAATACCGTTCTCGAAGGAAGCCTCGAAATCCTCCTCCTTCAGATTCTCACCCACATAGAAGCTTCTTCTGCAGCTGCCGCTGTAGCGCTCCCTGCGGATGTATCTGCCCTTCTCATCGTTCTCTTCCTTGGATTCCTGACGCTCTGCCGAGATGGTCAGATAACCGTTCTTAAGCTCAGCCTGTACGTCCTTCTTGTCAAAGCCGGGAAGCTCGATCTCAAGCATATAATCCTTTCCCAGGTCCTTCACATTAGTGACCATCATTTTGCTTGAGGGCATCCGGTATTCGGACGGAAATGAGAAGATGTCATCAAAGAAACTGTCTGAAAAATGGTTATCAAAGATACTTGGTAATAACATAATTCATTCCTCCTAAATAAATAATTTGTATTAAGTTTATGTTCTAGATGTAATATAACATGCCTTGTTAGCACTGTCAATAGGTGAGTGCTAATTTTATAAAAAATTTATAATTTGTCACAAAATATTAAGTAATATGTTGTTTTACATATGAATATTGCCATAATTCAATAATTTTTATTCGTAAGACCTACAACTAGTTCGAAATAACTAATGGTAATCATTTACATAATATAAATATGTGGTATAATTAAAATGTGCAATAATGTCGGAAGTCTATTGTGTGTTCACACTTATCAATGATTGGGGGCTAGATAAGATGGATGAAACCAAAGCTACGAATGTGTTTCTTAGCTGGTCCAAAAACCTGGCGAAAGAAATAGCCGTGAAATTCCGGGATGACCTGGAGTTTATCTTTGGATCCCGTGTTACTATATTTTTCTCACCAGACGATATTAAGTCCGGACAAAAAGCCTTTAATGAGATTAACAGGCAGTTGAACGTCACCAACTACGGAGTTTTTATCATCACTGAGGAAAATAAAAGTGCGCCATGGATCTTCTATGAAGCAGGAGCCATAGCAAAGGATGAAAAGCGGTGCAGGGTCATGGTCATGCTGGCGGGCGTGGGCAATGATGCTTTGCAGGATACGCCCTTACAGCAGTACCAGAACTGCAGATTATGTGAGGAAGGCTATAAAAAGATATTCATGGATATCTACGAGCTGTGTTCCGTCCGTGATAAGGAATCCACCGTATTGGAGCGCATCAGCGCCAGGTGGAAGGAAAACTGCAGAGAATATGAAGAGCTGATGGGTACATACGTACAGACCCCTGAGAACACCGTGCAGGAAAAGAATACTTACGTGTATATCAGCGGAAAGTTAAATGATCTGCAGAACCTTATAAGAGAGAGCAAGTATGCCGCTGACTTTGATAAACTGATAGAGAACCAGAATGAACTGTTACGATTGGTGCAGGAGTTAAAGCGAACCTTGGACAGCTATCTGTGGATACAGTCGGTACGCAGTCCTTAAAAGGCAGAATTATAATACTGCAGGCAATGAAACCTGAGAGCGCATTGGCGTCCGGAGGCTGTCCCAAAGCATGACCGGAGTAAGTCGTATGCACTCTCGGGTTTTATTATATTAAAATTACAGCCGTAACATTATTACAGTATTATTTATATTGATACCGGCTATGGGTATCCTTGCATTCCGTTCGCTCCCGTATATTGTTATTCCGGTTGCCATAGACGGCCGGTGAATATCAGTAATTCCGGAATATATGGAATGCATGTGCTTCAATATAAGATATCGTTGCTTATTGTCGTATAGAATAATCGCTCGATTTCCTCCGGGTCCCTGGTCTGGCCCAGAATCCACATCAATTTACATACAACAGCCTCCGTATTCATATCATAGGCTTCTATAATATTTAACTTCTTCTTTAAATCATGTCCTACCATATAGATATTCATGTCACTGCCTTCATTGGGGACCTGGGTGGTCATTACAACCGTCTTGCCCTTTGCAATCCAGCTGCTGATTACATCATAGTAATGATATTCCGGTAAAGTCGGAATTCCGCCGACACCGTAGCTTTCAATAATGATCGCATCATTTTTCTCAAGCATATAGGAGAGTATATCCGCATCCACTCCGGGAGTAAGCTTGAATAATGCGACCTTTGAATTAATCTTGTCATAAAAGATGGGTTCCGAAGGCTTTTCCTGCTGTATGTATCTCATAATGTGCTCATCCTGAATCACGGCAAGATAAGGATAGTTGATACTGGAGAAGGCCTGAAAGCTCTTGGAACGTGTCTTCCTGGCACGTGTGCCCAGGATAACCTTCCCGTTGAATACGATCTGCACTCCGCTGGCTTCATCGGAGGAAGCGCAGAGGAAGCTGTCGAAGAGATTGGTTTTGGAGTCAGTCACCTCCATGTTGATGGGGCGCTGCGCACCGGTGATAATGATGGGCTTCGGTGAGTTCTGAATCATATAGGAAAGAGCGGCAGCCGTATATGCCATGGTATCCGTTCCGTGGCAGACGACGAAGCCGTCATAGGCCGCATAGTAGGTATGCAGGGTATCCGCCAGTGCTACCCAGATATCAGGAGAGATATTCGTGCTGTCCATATTGCATAGCTGAAAGGTATCCACCTTGCAGATTTTCGATATCCCGGGAATATATTTTAAAATCTCCTGGGAAGTCAACTGCGGATGCAGCCCGTTTGGCGTGAACCTGGAGGCGATGGTACCGCCGGTGCCGATCATAAGAATTTTCTTCATAGTCCTCACTTCCTTTACCGATAGTATATCCATGTGTAGAACGATTTAACAGTATGCAGCTGACGGCTGCCAATTTATTATATGCAGCATAAAATTATCGGACCTTAAACTTTGTTACGTTTATCCGGCAGGGCATATATCCGGTGAAACAGCACCCGGCCGGAATTTATCCGATGTGACAGACTTACAACAAATTATGATAATATAGAATACGCCGAATAGCAATATCAGATTCATGACAGCAATTAATTTAAGATTGACCGATCCGGTTCCGGCAGGGAATCTTCGACAATAAAGCGTGGAAAATACTATAAACTTTAATTAAAATTTAAGATTACTTTCGAACAAATGTATGGTATACTTATATTCGGCTGCTGAGTAACTTGTGTAATAGGAATAGGGGAGACACCCGGACAGGTCTTTATACCGCCTGGTGGGACGGAGGAATTGTGAAAGAGTTATTGTTAAAACGCAAGGGCAAATTTATAAAGTATCTGATTGCCACATTTATGTTTGTTGTGGATCATTTTGCCCAGATTATTTTATTTTCGCTGGTTTTAAATGCAATTGAAAAGGGAACTGTGGAGGGATATGTTCCCGTTATTATCACCACGGTTATATTTATTATTTATTCACCGCTTAACTTTCTCGTTTCGCGTATGATGCGTATTGCTTATATGAGGGATACCATTCTGGATGTGAGGAAGATGGCATTCGACAAGATTATTAATATGCCTTTTAAGCAGTATTCACAGAAGTCCAAGGAAGTATATATCTCGAATCTGATTAATGATGTGAATAACTTTGAGAGCCGGTTCTTTCACAGTCTGCTGAACTTTCTGATCAACATAATGATGGTTTCGATCTCCATGGTCTGTCTTTTTGTCCTGGATTACAGGCTGGCTGTGGCCATGCTGCTCTTCGGCGGATTATTGTATCTGCTGGCGAGGATATTCACCGGGAAGACGAAGGCCCTGGAGCTGGAGATATCCACGGCAGGCGAGGAATTTACCACGGATATGTCCAATACCTTCAACGGTCTTGAGATATTAAAACTGAATAATATTGAGGAGAAATTCCTTAAGAAAGGCCTTCGGACCATAAATCACCTGGAAAAGAGAAAATATGTGGCCAATGTGTTCACCGAGCTTCAGCGTAATACCATCTACGTTCTGTGCTTCGTATCCTCCGTCGGAGTGATGATCTATCTGGGATACCGGCTGCAGGGAGCTCTGGGACTCGGAATGGCCGGCATATTATTCCAGCTTTGTTCCTATGTCAGTAATTTCCTGGTGGATGCCTTCGCTCTGCAGAACAGGATCAAGGCTTCGGTCGGAATCTACGATAAGATCGCAAAACCGGAGGAGAATCAGGTGGGCACGGGCTCAGGAACGAAAGAATTCCGGTTTGACCGTGTGATTACCGTATCCGGCGTTAATTTTACTTTTGAGAAGAAGCCCGTCTTCCATGATGCCTCCTTTACCATTGAAAAGGGCAGAAAATATCTGATCAAGGGTGTCAGCGGTGCCGGCAAGACCACCCTGATGAACCTGCTTGCCATGATTTATGACGATTATGAAGGGTCTATTGTTGTTGACGGCGTGAATTATCGGGAGGTCAGTGAGAAATCCTTCCACCAGAAGGTGGCCTTTATCTATCAGGATGTATTCCTTTTTGAGGATACCATTAAGAATAATATTACCCTCTATCGTGATATTCCTTCGGAACAGGTCAATTATGCGGTCAAAGTCTGCGGTCTTGATGCCATCCTGGAAGAGAAGAAGGAGGGACTTGAGGAGAGGCTTACGGAGAACGGTAAGAATCTGTCGGGAGGTCAGAGACAGAGAATCTCCATCGCCAGAGCCATCGCAAAGAATGCGGAGATCCTGTTCGTAGATGAGGGAACTTCCAGTCTGAATGAAGAGCTGGGCAGGGAGATCGAGAAGGTGTTCCTGGAGCTTGATAATACGGTCATCGCCATCAGCCACCGGTATTATGAAGGAGTAACCGAGAATTATGATTATGTCCTGGAGATTAAGAACGGAGAGATACATCAGTTTCCGGCCAGAGATTATTTTAATGAGGTGATTACATGCTGAGAAGATATTACAGAGCCGCACCTTTCCTGCTTCTGGCCATGCTGGCGGCGGTAGGCTATTCCGTCATGGACGGTATCGTTACCATAAAGATGATGTCCTTATTGGACTACGCTTTAGACAGTGATATGGCGGCGGTAGGACGCAAGGCGCCGGAGCTTCTTATGCTGGCGGCGTCTCTGGTACCCCTGGGGGTCCTTATGGCCATGGCGAACAATTATTATAAGAAGCAGGCCATGGTCATCCTGAAGAAATATTACCTGCAGAAAGTGTTCGGCAAGAATGTGGCGGAGTTTCAGAAAGAAAACAATGCAAAATACCTTTCCTCCATGACCAATGATTTTAACACCCTTGAGAAGAATTTGATTGAAGGTGTCTATACCGTAGGAAACTGTGCCGTGAAGTTCGGAGTCGGCGCCTGGCTTTTGTCCACGGTAGATCCGAGAATGGTCCTGCTGGCGGTCCTGCTTATTGCAGTGAACGTAGGCTTGTCTGCCCTGACCTCAAAGCCCTCCAAGAAGGCATATAAGGAACGGAGCGATATGTTTGACGGCTATACCTCTTATATTAAGGAGATCCTCTCGGCCTTTCATATCGTTAAGAATTATAACCTTCAGCAGAAGGTGACCGATGACTATTATGAGAAAAGCGATGCGATCCAGCATAAGGGCTATATAATCGAGCGGCTGCTCTCCTTCGTCTTTGCCTCTGAGAATTTCCTGATCGGCTCCTCGATCTATGGAGTGGTCTGTGCCCTGGGCTATATGGTCATCATAGGCAGGGTAACTGCGGGCGGACTGCTTCTTGTGGTTAACAGCATCCAGAAGATGATGTGGCCGCTGTATGACCTCAGCGAGGCATTACCGAAGATATTCACCACCGGGGAACTGATGGATAAGATGGAGAAGTCTCTTGAGAATTCGGACCGCTATACGGAGACGGTGGCGCTGTCCCGGTTTAATGACTCCATTGAACTGAAAGAGGTGGAATTCAGTTATGAGGATGCGGAACAGGTAATCCTTAAGGATATTGATCTGACAGTCCGTAAGAATGGCAAGTACCTGATCGTCGGGCCCAGCGGCGGAGGCAAATCAACGCTTCTTAAGCTGCTCCGCAAATACTTCAATCCTACCGCAGGAAAGATCCTCATCGACGGGTACGATCTGCGGGATATAACCAGAGAATCCTATTATAAGCTGGTGGCCAATATCGAGCAGCAGGTCTTTATCTTCGAGGATACAGTGAAGAATAACATCACCTTGTACAAAGATTATTCAGAGGAAGAAGTTAAGGCGGCCGTGGAGGCAGCGGGGCTTACGGACTTTGTAAAAGCTTTGCCTGACGGGCTTGATACCGTTATCTATGATAACGGCAGGAACATCTCCGGCGGTGAGCGGTCCCGAATCGTAATAGCCAGGGCATTGCTCGGCAAGGCGGGCATTCTGTTCATGGATGAAGCTTTTGCCTCCCTGGATATGGAGCGGGCAAGAGAGATTGAGAAGACAATTCTTAATCTGAAGAATATTACGGTAATTAATGTGAGCCATATTATCTTTAAGGATACCAGGGACCTGTATGACCGTGTGATTACGGTAAAAAAAGGGATATATTAAACAGCATGCGGCTATAATGTATCATGAAGGTTACGTAAATAACCGGATGCCGCCATGAGCAGGCTGTGAAAAACTCTGTTTCATTGTTATAGAAGCCTCTATTTATAGGCACTCTTATAATTGAAGATGATCAAGATATTGAGTTTTTTTACAGCCTGTGAAGAGCCGGACCATCGGAAGGCGAATTTAAAGGTCGCGGAGGCCGGGCAGAAGGCAGAATTTAAAGGTCACGGAGGCTGCCCAGAAGGCCGGGTGTAACTGGTATAACGAAGACGGAATTTTATGAAGATTTTACTTGCAGATATTATAATATTTTACTATACTATAGTTAAAATATATGTGAACTATGCGAATGCTTCGATTTCTATATAAGAAGGCAACAGACAGAAGGATCTGCGGTTCACAAAAGAAGGTAATTACTGTCCATTACTATTATGAATACGGAGGTTAAGGATATGAGTCGGAAATCATCAACGAAATCTTACATACTGACACCTGCAGCAGGCAAGAGACTGATTGCGAAAGCAATTCTTACCATACCCGAGGTACAGGAAGCGCTGGAGAATCATACGGTTGTCATCGCAGCAGGAACCACCAATGCCTACCTGGCGGAAGAGGCCCTGGCTAAGCTGGGAGAGTCCGAAGGTTTTACCAAAAGGAGATTCTTACGCGGTGTAACCCTGCCTCCTAATTATAAGAGGGAAGAATCCGGGGATGAGAATAAATTCCTGGGAGACCTGGTCATTGTGAAAGGCAAGAGCGAGTTCGGCAAGACCATCTTCGATGTAGCCGACAGTTTAAAAGCAGGAGATATTATATTCAAGGGTGCCAATGCCGTAAATCTGGAGGATCGGCAGGCGGCTGTTCTCATCGGTCATCCGGCCGGGGGAACCATCGTCCCAATCATCCAGAGTAATATCGGCAGAAGAGTAGGCCTCTATATCCCCATAGGACTTGAGAAGAGAATCAATGCTAATATCAATGAGGTTGCCGCCGTTTTGAATTCCCAGGGTACTTCCAGTCCCAGGTATATGCCCATATCCGGTAAGATCATTACTGAATTAGAGGCATTGAAGCTCCTGACCGGAGCAGAGGCCCAGCTGGTCGCCAGCGGCGGTATCGCCGGAGCAGAGGGCTCTTATTGGCTGGCAGTGACGGGTACGGAAGAAGAGCTGGCCAAGGCAGATGCTGTGTACGAGGAAGTTAAGAGGGAAGGGGTATTTCTGGTATAGCCGAAATACGCAAGCCCAGACATGTTCATAGAATAATAGGGTGCTGCAGCATCTGTTGTGATTATCACAAGGATGTGCAGCACCCTTTTCTATATTATCTTGTTATATTCTTTACCCATTTGGCTGACTTATACCGCCATAGAACAATAGGCAGCTTAATCACTTCATCGCTTACTATGATCATATATACAATCCGGATGGGTAATTTTAAGGCAAATGCAGCGATCATTCCCAGGAAGATGGAAAAGCCCCATAGAAAGACCGTGTCAATGATAAGTCCGAAATTAGCATCACCCCCGGCACGGAATATACCTACGATTAGTGTGGCATTTATGGTCTGACAGAAGGTGAAATAGGACATAACAATCATCATGAAGCTCAGATAGGATTCGGCTTCGTCACTTAGGGTCAGGTAAAGCTTTGCAATCCCAGAAGCTCCCAGTATGACGAATATGCCGATCACCCCCATCACTATAGTGATACGCAGCAAACGCCCGGCATATAGTTTGGCAAGCTCTGACTTCCCTTCCCCCAGGGCTTTTCCGCAGATAACGGCAGCTGCATTGGCAAGGCCGAAAGCAATTACCGTTGCCAGCTGTCTGGTTACCTGCGCCACCGAATTGGCAGCTACCACGGAGGTGCCGAGATGGCCGATAACGGCAGCAACTACCGCGGTACCGGTACCCCAGACGATTTCATTCAGCATGACCGGAATGGAATATACAAGAAAGTCCTTCATCAGCAGCCTGTCGCGGACCAACAGATCCTTCACGTGGAAACGGACCTGGCGGTTACGGAACTTCGCATAGCAGAATACGATCAGGAACTCTGCGATTCTTGCGATCAGAGTCGCAATTGCGGCACCGCGGATTCCCATGGCGGGAAAGCCGAGAAGTCCGAAAATCAGGATGGAGTTCAGGATGAAGTTGACAATAAGCGATACCAGATACACGATGGTTGAGATGATTACCCGTTCTACGCTCCGCATAATGTTAAGGTATACGACTGTGATTGCTGCGAAGATATAGGAAAAGGAAATAACCCTCAGGTATTCGGCTCCCTGCTTTATAACCTCCGGATCACCGGAGAATATCTTCATGGCAGCGACAGGAAAAGAGAATATGACAATAGCGAATACGATAGCGACGACCAGCGCCAGACGCATTGCGATGGCCATTACCTTTTCAATGGTGCGGGTATCCTTCCTGCCCCAGTATTGGGCTGTCAGTATGCTGGCACCGGAGGTTAACCCGAATAAGAACAGCGACAGGATGAACTGCAGCTGATTGGCCAGGGAAGCGGCAGAGAGTGAAGTCTCACCCACACGTCCCAGCATCACCACATCAAGCATACTGACACCTACATTAATCAGGTTCTGTAATGCCATGGGCAGAACCAGGGAAAATACTAATCCGTAGAAATGTCTGCGTTCCTGCTTATCATTTATATTGTTCATTATTTTATCTCCTTACCCCATGTAATAACCGCCGGCATGCCTGTTCCCGGACTATGTATGAACCCGGTGCGGAGTATGCCTCTGTAATCCGTATTGTTTTAAGTATATCACAGGAAGGTGGCTGTGAAAAGGCAAGATTATATCCGGATCGTTAAATAAAGCTCAACAGAGCAATGCCTTATTTTAGTAAAATATAGAAAAATATACTTGCATTTTTCTTGTCATGATGTATAATGAAAACATATTGCATATACGAACATATGTACTGAACGTAAGTGCGGCTTCAACTAAAGTACGGGGACTTGCATGTTGCAGCAGAGCGCAGGCTTGCAGGAACTTACGAGACAGGCTTATATCGTGTTATGCTTACCGGAAAGGTAGAAGATATTTAATAAGAACGAGGGGTGTTTTAGATGGAGAAGCGACTACAGGCTGAGCTTACAAGCCGGTACCAGGCTGCAGCCGACAGTTTTGTGGACAAGATAAAGGATGACCCGAATGTAATTGCGGTTATTCTGTGCGGGAGCCTTGCCTATGACCAGGTATGGGAAAAGAGTGATATTGATATGACGGTGGTGGTTCGGGACCAGCAATTAAAGAATCGGTCCTACTGTATTGTCGAAGACGATATCACCATTAATGTCGGTATCTATCCCAGAAGTGAATTCAAGCGGGCGCTGGAGAGACAAAGCGGAGGCTCCTTCCTGCATTCCTACTATGCCAGGGGGAAGATCATCTATACGACGGATGAGGACTTATATGATTATTTTGAGGAATACCGCCGGATGGGGAGCGACGATATTGCCCTCACTGTATTCTTTGCAGCCTGTGAATTAGTCCATTGCTATGATAAAGCATTAAAATGGCTGACAGTCAAGCAGGATCCCCTGTATTCCCAGTATTATCTCCTGAAAGCGGCAGAGGTGATTGCCGGCATGGAGGTAGCCTTAAGCGGTGAGTCACCTTCAAGGGAAGCCATCATCAAAGCGTATAAACTGAATCCGGATATGATCATACCTTATTATCATAATGCTATGTCCCATCATTACAGTACGGTTGAGCTGCTGAATGCCATTCACGGAATAGAGAAGTATCTGTCAGAGAGGCTGGATATTATTAAAAAGCCCATACTGGAATATATGTCCGACCAGGAGATGAAGACAGTTACCATGATTACAAGCTATTTTCGTACCGACAGCCATTTTATCATAGGGATTCTGGATTATCTGGCAGATAAGGAGATTATTCTTAAGATTTCCCAGACAATACGGCTTACCCCCAAGAGTAAGCTGGCAGTGGAAGAGATTGCATACCAATGGATCGATATCTGAAAGGGGTAGTGTTATGTCCGTTCGCAGTACCATAGAAATATCAGGGGCGAAGCAAAATAATCTGAGAAATATATCACTGGAGATACCCAGGGATAAACTGACCGTCATTACCGGCGTATCCGGTTCCGGCAAATCCTCCCTGGCCTTTGATGTCATCTACGGGGAAGGCCAGAGACGTTTCCTGGACTCCATATCCACCTTTGCCAGAAGCCGTATCAGCCAGGTGAAGCGGGCCAAGGTGGATTACATCCGGGGACTGTCGCCGGTTATAGCTATTGAGCAGAAGAAGGGAAACAGTAATCCCAGGTCCACCGTCGGAACGGTTACGGACATTAATGACTATCTCAGGCTTTTGTTCTCCACGGCAGGTACCGGAAGATGTCCGGAATGCGGACAGCCCCTGGAGCAGCTCTCGGCGGCGCAGATTGCGGAACACATCTCCACCCTGCCCGTGGGAACTGTTGTTGAGCTTAGGGCACCGGTATATAAGATATACGGAGAGGATTATAATTATACCTTCCAGCAGCTTAGAGAGAAGGGCTTTAAGAATCTGCTGGTGAACGGGGAACCCTTCTCACTGTCGGAGAAAAGGGAATTGGACGAATTAAGAGCCTATACCATCGACCTGATCATTGACCGGTTTACCTTAAAGAAGGATTCTTATATCCAGGTGACAAAATCCATCGAAGCGGCCATGCTGTCCCTGGATGAGGATATCATGATCAAGGTGGAGGTTGTGGGAGGAGCGGATGCCTCTTTCTATAAAGGCTATGCCTGCCAGGAGCATCACATGTTCCTGTGTGAGATGCAGGCATTTCATTTCTCCTTCAACGTGCCCTCCAGCTCCTGCCATACCTGTATGGGTGTCGGCATGTCTTATGTGGTGGAACCCCGGTTCCTGGTGGTAGCGCCGGAGAAGAGCCTGAACAGGGGAGCTTTGAAGAATACGGTCTTTAATTCCGGCAGCAAGGACAGCTACCGGAGTGTTGCGCTGTACAGCCTGTCCCAGCAGTACGGCTTCAGCCTGGATACTCCCTTTAACGAATTGTCCTCTAAAGTGCATGATATGCTGTTCTATGGGACCAAAGGAGTACCGATCAAAATGGTCCAGCCGCCGGGGTCGACCAAGAGAAACTGGATTGTCGGCAGGGACATGCCCTTCTGGGGTTATGTGAATGAATTGGAACACTGGTACCGCCAGTATATCCGCAAGTCAACCACCGGTGAGGCATTTGAACCTAATTTTGTTAAAGAGTGCATGATAGAGAAGATCTGTCCGGAGTGCAGCGGCGCCAGACTTAAGAAGCAGAGACTTCAGGTTACAGTCGGCGGCAGGAACATCGACGAACTGTGCCGGCTGCAGCTGCCCGAGCTGGTAACATTCCTGGAGGGGCTGACCTTTCAGGATAATATAAGGGATGTGGCCTGTTCCATCATCCGTGAGATTACCAACCGGCTGCAGCTTTTGATCGATATCGGTCTTCATTACATCAGTCTTAGCAGAAGGAGCGACAGTATCTCCGGAGGGGAGATGCAGCGTATTAAGATGTCCACACAGATCAGCAGTGAGCTGATGGGGATGCTTTATGTCATGGACGAACCCAGCATCGGACTTCATCCCAGAGACTCCAGCAAGGTGATCGACACCATGAAGAAGCTGAGAGATATCGGCAACACAGTTATTGTGGTGGAGCATGATGTGGATACCATCCGTAATGCGGATCATATCGTTGAGATCGGACCGGGACCCGGAATTCACGGCGGGAATATCGTAGCCAGCGGTACGATGGAGGATATCGTGAAGGAACCGGCTTCGGTAACCGGTCAGTATCTGTCCGGCAAAGTGAATATTCCGATACCGAAAAAGAGACGGAACATCGGAGATATGTGCCTGACGATCCAGGGTGCCAGGGAGAATAACCTAAAGAATGTGGATATTAATATCCCTCTGGGTGTATTCCTCTGTATTACAGGGGTATCCGGCTCCGGCAAAAGCTCGCTGATTAATGAGATTTTATATAAGCAGCTTAAGATAGATAAGACCCTGGCACGTATTGTCCCGGGAGAACATGATTTTCTGTTCGGCTCCGATTACATTAATAATGTCATAAACATCGATCAGTCGCCCATCGGACGTAACAGCAAATCCAATCCGGCAACCTATATCGGCATCTACGATAAGATCAGGGAGCTGTTCGCGGCTCTGCCGGAGGCGGAATTAAAAGGCTACACGGCACTGGACTTCAGCCTGACCCATGCCAACGGAACCCGCTGCGAGCATTGCGGAGGAGACGGAATTATGGTGACCAGTCTGCAATTCATGGCGGATATTGAGACCATCTGTCCCATGTGCAAGGGCATGCGCTTCTCAGAGGAGGGCCTGGAGATCAAATATCACGGCAAGAGTATCGCCGATGTGCTGGAGATGACCGTGGAGGAGGCATTGGATTTCTTTAAGGATCACACATATCTGAAGCATAAGCTCAGGATCATGAACGAACTGGGCTTGAGCTACATGTGTCTGGGACAGAGCTCCACAACACTCTCCGGAGGGGAAGCACAGAGAGTCAAGCTGGCGTATGAGCTGTCGAAGATAAAAAAAGGAGCCCATAACCTGTATATCCTCGATGAGCCCACCACGGGACTGCACCTGTCCGATATTGCCAAGCTGCTGGATTGTCTGAATAAGCTGGTGGACCAGGGACATTCCGTCATCGTAATCGAACACCATCTTGATGTCATCAAATCCGCAGACTATATCATCGATTTGGGACCGGAAGGCGGGAACAAGGGCGGCTATGTCGTAGCGGAAGGCACTCCGGAGCAGGTGGCCAAGGCGGAGCAGTCGTATACCGGCCGGTATCTGAAATCTGTTTTGTGCCAGATATCATAAAGGTTTGCCAAACGCGTACCAGCAGCCGTTCAGAATATCCGGGACCTTTTTGGAGAGAATTGCACGGCGTGTTTATTTCAGAAGGCCGCCTATTGAAAAAGATGCGTTGCTATTAAAAAACACCTATGAAAAACTGTTATGCTTCAATATCGATAATGCCAACAGCCTGCCGCACCTGCGACAGGCTGTTGTTAAAAAGAGGGGACTGGGTATTTGCGGTATATGCTGCCAAAATTAATCGTTATGGTTTATATAAATCGCGCAAAAGAATATAAAATGCCATCTTCAGAAGTAAAATGATTGGTAATAAAAGTACAACCAATGTAAAAAGAATATCATTTTAATTAGTAATTATATATTATAAAATAGTGTAAGGAAACATTGTTTTTGTAATATTTCCATATAAAAGATTAATCAGGATGGTTAATGGCAAATTAGGAGGAAAGATGACAGCATTAGCAGCAACAGTTATGGACAAGGAAACCCGCCGAAAAAAGAAGCAGGCAATAAGAAAGCGTAATCTGCCGTTGCATCTCATGATGCTTCCGGCTGTGTTACTGCTTTTTGTGTATAACTATATACCAATGGCTGGGCTATTAATGGCATTTGAGGATTTTAAACCAAAGCTGGGACCGATTGGACTGGTCGCTTCACCATGGGTAGGATTTAAGTATTTTAAACAGCTGTTTTTAAGAGATGACTTTTTTGAGGTATTATATAATACGGTCAGTATAGCGGTTATGAAGCTGATCTTCATGTTTATTGTTCCTCTGGTTATCGCACTTTTATTTAATGAGATGAAGAATATGAAGCTCAAGCGTTCTATCCAGACGATTGTCTACATACCTCATTTCCTCTCCTGGACAATTCTGGCCGGAATTTTTAAAGAGGTGCTGGGGCTTGACGGATTTGTCAATAACATCCTTAATGCCTTGGGATTTGAGACGGTATTCTTCTTAGGTACGCCGAGCATATTCCCGGCGGTGATCGTGGCTACGGATGTCTGGAAGGAATTTGGGTTTAGTACCATATTGTTCCTAGCGGCAATCACGGGCATAGACCCCACTCTATATGAAGCCGCACAGATTGACGGAGCAGGAAGGATAAAGCAGGTATGGCATGTTACATTGCCCGGAATACAAAATATCCTTATCCTATGCATCGTAATATCACTTGGTGGTATACTGAATGCAGGCTTTGAACAAATCTTATTATTAGGAAGTACTCCGGTTGCCTCTACGGGAGAAGTAATTGATACCCTGGTATATCGTATCGGTATGGGCAAGATGCTGTATTCGTTATCTACGGCCCTTGGATTATTTAAAAGTGTTGTTTCCCTGCTGCTGGTATCCCTGTCATATTGGCTTGCTAAGAAGCTCGCAAATTACACAATCTTTTAAAAAGGAAATGAGAGGGACAGAGCATGGGAAAAAGAAAAAACGGATGTATTGAAAGCCGTTCATACAAAATATTTAAAGTAGTAAACAATACGGTGCTTATCCTTGTGGCAATCATGTGCCTCATACCGATTATTCATGTATTTGCCATGTCCTTTAGCTCCGCAAATGCCATCGCCATGGGTGAGGTCAATTTAATTCCAAAGGATGTGACCCTGCAGGCATACCGTTTTGTAATTAATAACAAGGATTTTTGGAGAAGCATGGGAGTATCGATCTTTCGTATCACGGTTGCGGGAGGTCTGGGGATATTCCTTACGATCTTAACGGCATACCCTCTCTCCAAATCTGAGATGGATTTCAAGGCAAGAAAATACTATGTTTGGTATATTTATATTACAATGGTATTCAGCGGAGGATTGATACCAAACTTTTTAATCGTAAAATGGACGGGGCTGTATGACAGTATCTTTGCGTTGATTATTCCTCAATTGATCAATGCATGGAATTGTATCTTAATGCTTAATTTCTTCCGCAATCTGCCCAAGGAATTGGAGGAGTCGGCAGTGCTTGACGGAGCGGGGCACTGGACAATTCTTACCAGAATCGTGATCCAGGTTTCCAAGCCGGTCATCGCAACCGTATTGCTGTATATCATAGTCGCCCACTGGAATGCATGGTTTGACGGTTCGATTTACCTTGCGAGCTCGAAGAAATACCCTCTTCAGACCTATTTATATTCCATGAATAATTTTGACCCGGCGGTGGCGTTAAGGAGCGGAGCGTCTCAGGAAGCAATTAATTTATTAAAGTCCTTATCAAGCAAGAATCTGGAATCTGCTCAGATATTTATAGGAATGATGCCGATTTTACTTATCTATCCTATGCTGCAGAAGTATTTTACGAAGGGAATCATGCTTGGGAGCGTAAAGGGTTAATAAAATCACTGGGAAAGGCACGGTTATCAACAATGAAAAAGATGAAGGTCTCTTTGTTTTATAAAATACTTTTTATGTTTGTCATATTGATCGTGCCCTTATATTTATCCAGCTTTATGCTGACCGTGAAAATGCGCAATCAGATCAAGGAGGAGATGGAAGCCTCCTCCCTTGCGAAAACGCAGATGTTTTTGGATACCTTTGAAAATGATTTATCCAACTGCATGATATTACAAAGCAGGATTATTCAGAACAATTCAATAAGGGAATTAAATCAAAAGAGCATGGATCTTGATATACAGAAGATCCGATTAATACTGGAGCTCCAGGAGGATATTATTCAGCTGTATGAAGGGAGCAGTTATATTGAAGAGGCTGTGGTTTATGTGGAATCCATCCATAAAAGGATTTCCAATAAAAGCATCCATGATATCAGTGACCAGGAATATGAGCAGGTGCTTGAGAAATTTACGAAGGTAAAAAAGTATCCGTTTATTACGGTGGAAGGGGAGTATTATTGTGTTTTGACACCCTACTATTCCATGGGAACAGAGATGGATTATAACCCTTCCATTGTTTTTGTGCTTCATATTGATCGTAAAACCATAGAAAAAGAGCTCACCGAGTATTTTGATTTAGAGGATGGCGGAGCTTTTTTGGCTTCTACCGGAACCAATGCCGGAATCAATCTATATACGGAGCACAATGCCTTTGTGTATCAGGCTATACGGGATAACCGGGAGGCGCAGTCCGCCGTTTCGGACATCTTTTCCATAAAAAATAATAAAAAGGTATTAAGTATTATCCGCTGCAGGTCCGGTGTGCTTAACACGGATCTGTATGTGTACCAATCAGAGAATACTATGTTTTCTTCCCTGATTCAGTACAGGTATTATCTGTTTCTTGTTTCCTTTGCTTTGCTGATATCGGTATCCCTGTTTTCCGTTTTGGTCAAGCAGATGGTAGTGGCACCCTTGAATAAATTAATCAAGGCGTTTGACCGCCTCGATCAAAACAATACAAAGATCGAAGTGAAATATGATAAGAACGATGAGTTTAAATATATCTATGATCAATTCAATGAGATGTTCGCAAAGCTGAGCTACTTAATTAAGCAGGTATATGAAGAAAAGCTGCGTTCTAATAATTCAGAGATGAAGCAATTGCAATACCAGATAGCTCCCCACTTTTTATATAATTGTCTATTTACCATTAACCGGCTTGCAACTTCGGGGAACATAGAGGCAGTCATTACCTTCTCACAGCATCTGGGCAAATATTATCAGTTCATTACAAGGAGCGGAAAGCAGGAAATTGCACTATCGGCGGAGCTGGAGCATCTGAATGAGTATATCAGCATACAAAGAATGCGGTTCGGAAAAAGGATAACGGTAGAGCAGGAGGATATTCCTGAGCTATTTGAATTCATACTGGTGCCAAGACTGATATTGCAGCCTATCGTGGAGAACGCATATAATCATGGGCTGAAAAATAAGGTAAGAGACGGATTGATACGAATTAGCTTTGAACCTGCAGGAGATGTTATCAGCATTCGGATTGATGACAATGGAGAAGAATTTTCAGAGGAAAAATTGTCTGAGATAAGCAGCTGGATAAAAGATATCAAAACGATCCATGAAACCACCGGGCTCATCAATATTCACCGGCGTCTGCAGATGTATTTCGGTGACGAATACGGCCTTGAGATAATGCGAAGTGAATTGGGAGGCATGTGTGTTGCGCTGCGGATTCCGGAATACCGCCCGGCAAATATGATATAAGAGGTGATGTAAGTGATTAATCTGTTGATTATGGATGATGAAGAAATCATTGTAGACGGGCTGTTTTGGCTGCTTGATAAGGAGAAGTACCGGTCACTTAAGATATATAAAGCTTATTATGCGGATGAGGGTCTGGATATTATTCGAAACCATGCAATTGATATCGTATTGTCCGATATCAGTATGCCCGGTATGTCAGGGCTTGAGCTGTTTGATACGGTAAATCGTATGAAGCTCAACGTGAAATTTATTTTTTTAACAGCTCATGATAATTTTAGTTATATTCAGACGGCGCTTCGCAGCGGAGGCTTTGACTATATTCTTAAAACCGAACCGGATGAAGTCATAACCGCAGCGGTCGACCGGGTTATAGACAAGATTGAGCAGGAGAGGGAAGAAGAGGCTTCTGAAATCCTTATAGATTCTGATGATGACGGACTGAATACAAAAGCATACAATCATATCATTGACTATGTCAATAAATATATCAATGAACATATTAATGAAGACATCTCAGTCAATCGTCTTTCCGAGCTGGTATATCTCAATCCCTCCTATTTTTCCAGATTATATAAGCAAAGCACAGGAATTCCCGTTACCCATTATATTGCCGAGGTCAAGCTGGAATACGCTAAAAGAATGCTGAAGGACAGTAATATGAAAATCAATCAAATTGCAGAAAAGCTTGGCTTTGATTCCGTCTCCTATTTCATAAGGTTTTTTAAAAAATATATGAAATACAGCCCTCAGGACTATAGGAATAAGCGATAATGGACCATGTATCAGCATTATGCTTTGGCAAAATGTAATAAAAATTAAATAAAAGTAATTATTTTATTATATAAAATATTGATGCATTCAGATAATATATATATGCGTACAACAAATCGCACAAAAAAACATAGAAAAGAGGAGGATTTATGGGTAAAAAAAGATGGATGGCGATGCTCCTGTGTATGTGTATGGTGTTTGCAATGCTGACAGGATGTAAAAAAGAAACAGAAACCGGTAATCCGGATACGAGCAATAATACATCGCAGGATATAACCGGGGGCGGTAATGAAGCAACTGCAACCGCTGCACCGGAGCCGGCAGCAGATCCCTTTGAGAATTATGCCCCTGAGATCGCACAGACAGGGATACGTATTAAAACCAGCTGGATGACATTGGATGAAGGTGAGGACGAGAACAACAACGTATGGACTCGTGCTGTCAAGGATGTTCTTGGTATTACCCTGACACAGAAATGGACAGCTTCCGATTGGGGTGCTCCTTTTGATGAGAAGGTGAATTTAGCGATTGCTACCGATGATATGCCGGATATTGCCGGTATTTATACTACCTTATTCTTTCGTGCGGTAGATAATGAAAGAGTAGCCGATCTGACAGATGCTTATGAGAAATATGCGTCACCCCTGCTTCGCTCCTTCATGGAAATGAGTGATCAGGCAGCATTAAAAACAGTTACCTATGATGGAAGGATCATGGGACTGGCAGCTCCTCCAAGCAACGATGACAGAATCTTCTTATGGCTTAGACAGGATTGGCTGGATAAGCTCCAATTAAAAGCACCTGCCACAATGGATGAGCTGTATCAGCTTGCGGAAGCTTTTGCTGCACGGGATCCTAACGGCAACGGTAAAGCGGATGAAATCGGACTCGCATTAACAAAGACCTTCTGGGGCGGCAATGCCGACATCTCCAAGCTGTTCAATGCATATGGCTTATATCCCAACCACTGGGTGGATGTAAACGGACAATTGACCAGGGGGGAATTATTAGAAGAGAACAAAACAGTCCTCACAAAGCTTGCCGAATTATATCAAAAGGGTGTTATCGCTCAGGACTTCGCCCTTAAGGATGCATCCGTAGAAGGCGATGAGGATATTGCTTCCGGTAAGGTTGGTATCTGTTTCGGTGGTGTTAATCTTGTAGGAGCGCCGGCACTGGTAGCTGCACATGAGAATACAGGAGCAGAATGGGCAGCATATGATATGCCTACAACAACAGGCGGATTGGCTAAGATGCCCTTTGATACAAGAATTACAAACTTCGTAGTGGCAGGGAATAAGAATGAGCATCCGGAAGCTGTCATTAAGATGTTAAATCTACAGCTTGAGATCGAAACTCAGAATCCGGAGTATGTTAAGGACAATACCTTCAATATGTCACCCAATGGCAACATGAACTTCTGGAATAAGCCTGGATTTGGTTTTGAAGTACCGAATACATCCGGAACAAATATTAAGAGCGTATATGCTGCATTACAGGACGAAGCCTTAGCAGCATCCCTCAATCTGTCCCAGAAGGAGCTTTATGATAAGTTCAAGGATTATGAAGCAAACCAGACACCGGCAAATTATGATGTTTATACCAGATATAAAGAGGGCGGAGCAGCTTCAAAATATGTAACGGATGAATATCAGGCAGCATATTATATTGATCCCGCATGGTGGCCGGAGACGGATGCCTGGGTCCAGTATGGGCAGGAGCTTTATACCAAGGTACAGGAATTCTATACCAATGCGGTTATAACAGGTGATGTTGACGGGGAATTTGACAAGTGGGTAAATCATTTCAACACACAGGGCGGCCAGGATATCCTGACAGAGTATAATGAAAGGTATCAGGAAGATAAAGCGAATTAACCGTAAGGAATAATTCTGTACAAGCTTAGGGCTTGACGTGAGTATGCAATATATTAGAGGGCATATAGAAGCTTATATGCCCTCTTAATTATCTGGCCGGATCGTTCGTTCGATAAGACAAAAGCGGCTGCAGGACATGGTTTGCATAAGGTGCACAATAACTGACAATAAAGGGGAGAAGAAGCGCATGATGAATTACAAATTTCCAAAAAGCTTTCCGCGGGCTGATGAGATTAAGGTATGTGTAAATAATGAGGAGGCAGAGGTTTTGAAGACCAATGCAGGATACTTTGTATCGGTAGCTTATGAAGGAAAAGCAACCATTGAAATCGAAGCGGTTAATGATATTAAAGGTATCAGCATCAGTCCCTTTTGTCTGAATCTGACTGCTGATATTGATCATAAGAAGGCGGTAATACGGCTTGACCGGGCATTGTATCTGTATATTATCATTGATGGAATAAGCCGGCCTCTTTATTTTTATGGTAATAAGGCTACAAATTATGATCCGGAGGAAGCCACCTATTATTTTAAGTCGGGACAAATCTACGAGGTGGGTGAATTCTATCTTAAGGATAATGAATCCCTATATATCGAGGGGGGAGCTATTATATCCGGCAGTATTCGTGCAATGGAAGCTTCTAATGTAAAGATATACGGACATGGTGTACTGGATGGCAGCTATTTTGCCGATACGGATCAAAAGACGGTCCTAATGGACAAGTGTACTAATGTAGAGATTAAGGATATTACGATCATTCAGCCTCCCCACTGGATGATGCTGATCGCAGGCTGCAGCGGTGTACACATCAGTGACGTCAAGGAGATCGGAGAGGTCATATGCTCTGATGGTGCGGATATTGTGGGAAGCAGTAATGTGCTGATCGAAAATTGCATCTTTCGGAATAAAGATGACAGCATAGCGATTAAAGCGTTTGAAGATGCCGGCCGAATATCCGGAGGTACCAGCGGATGGAATAAGGATGTGGAAAATATAGAAATCAGACATTGCACCTTTATTAACGGCGGTGCAGGCAATGCCATTGAGATCGGCCATGAGCTTCAGATTAATGAAGTAAAAAATATAAAATTTACAGATATCGATATTGTCTGCGTGGACAGCTTTGGAGCGGCGCTGGCAATTCATGCCGGGGATAGGGCAGTCGTCAGGGATGTTATTTATGAGGATATCAGGATACAGCATTATTATGATAAGTTAATCGACTTCAGGGTAATGCGTTCTATGTTTAACAAGGATGAGGAGCGGGGGCATATACGCAATATTCTGCTGAAAAACATCAGAGTCATCGAAAGCATCTATAATCCGGGATATTCTATTTCAATTATCGGCGGATACGATTCAGAGCATCTGGCAGAGGACGTGATATTTGAGGATTTTTATTTAAATGATAGAAAAATAATGAATGGGGATCAGCTGGATCTTCATACGAAAAATACAAAAAATATAATCTTTCGATAATGAATTACGGCGCACCGGGCAGCAGAATTCCCCCGCTCTTAAGCGGTCAGGGTAATGCTGCTGCCCGGTGCGCCGAGGGGTATATGAATAAGTGGAAGGGAAAGGAATACAAAAACATGAGTGATGATGCAAGATATATCTGGTATGATAAGCAGGGAAACGGGCGGAATCTGTACGCTTTATTCCGTAAGGCCTTCGTTATTAATGGGAATGTAGTGTC
Source organism: Bacillota bacterium (assembly GCA_023424995.1). GTDB lineage: Bacteria > Bacillota > Clostridia > Lachnospirales > Lachnospiraceae > Mobilitalea. The sequence continues at coordinate 36,414 of JAFADH010000391.1, forward strand.
CGCGAAGATCAATATATTCGCAGATACCAATTATCAGCTTTTTATTAACGGGACCTTTGTGGATTTCGGTCCGGTCCGGTTTGATCCCAGATTTCCCTTATATGATACTCATGACATCTCCTCCTGCCTGCGGGAAGGGGATAATGTGATAGCGGTTTTAGTAAACTGCTTTGGCTGCAAGACATATAAAGCCATAAAAAATACAGCGGGCTTTATTGCGTGGGGAACAGTAGTACAGGAGGATAACCGGTCCATCGATTTAAATACCGGAGCAGGAAGCTGGAAGTGCAGGAAGGCGGAGGAATATTCACGGTATGCACCGAAATTGAGCTTTGTATTAAATCCTGCTGATTATTATGATCAGAGCCATGCAAAAACTGGATGGAAGGATACCGGTTTTGATGATGGGGACTGGCTGCCTGCGGTAGAAATTAATAATCAGGCTGCCTGGGGGAAGCTGAGTCCGCGCCGAATCCCCTATATGAGGAAGGATATCATTCCTTTGAGGGGGAAGGTAGATATATTACCCTTATTAAATAGGGAAACAAGATATTCCTTTTCCGTAGAACTTCCCCATTATTTTGAAGAGGACAGTGATGAATTCAATAATTTTATTGCATTTTCAACATGGGTCTATTCTCCGGAGGAGCAGACAGTAAGAGTGAAGGTGTTCTGGGGTGAGGGATGGCTGAATGGAGAACCGCTTTCAGAAGGAACGCAATCCCCGGATAAAAGCATGTGCAGGATACAAACCTGGCATTTAAAGAATGGCTGGAATTATTACTTTGGAAAAGTAGGAGTATATTTTGACGTGCTGGATCAATATATCGCAATACCCTCCGGGAAGGGGATCGCGGTCTCGGCAGATAAGGATATGAATTCTTCTTATCTCTTCCGGCATTCGCCCATTATTACAAAAACGGCATATGATATATATTTGCAACACAAGATACTTCCCTATAATGTTGAAGAGCCGCTGGAGGAGATTGGAGGGTGGATATATACATCAAAAGAGAGAATAGCACAAAGCCCCTGCAGGGAAACCAGCTGGGACGATTACGGGGATGCAGGGGAAAGCATAGCGGCAGAAGCTCTGAACGGTCATGTATTTCCTGTCAGCGATTACCCGGAGGGCTTTAGCTTTATGCTGGATCTAAAATATATGCATTTGTTCCTGATCGGTCTAAGCATGGAAGGTGTGGAGGGTGCTGTTATGGATGTAACTTATGCGGAGCATCTTAGCAGGGACAAGCTGCACTTAAGGCATACCTTTCAATATGCCTTGGGAGATCGGATTATCTGTACTAGGAATTCTCTTGATTGGAGCTGCGTCCATCCGAGAGGTGCAAGATATATTAAGATAACCGTGAGGAATGCAAGTAAGGATGTCAGGTTAACCTCCCTTGTGCTGCGTTCAGCGAATTACCCGGTAGAACGAAAAGGGTATTTTAAATGTTCGGATCCTGCTTTGAATGAAATCTGGCTCATGGGTGAGCGGACACAGGCTGCCAATATGGAGGATGCCTACGTGGATTGTCCCGGTCGTGAACGGGGAATGTATATCAGAGATACCATAATCCAATATCATAACAATCTGGTTACCTTTGGGGATCAAGCTCTAATGCAGCGGTGCATGGAGCTCTATGGACAATCACCGGATTTAACGGGCAGGTTCCGCGCTGTGTATCCCAATACCGGCAATTATAGTATCGCAGATTTCTCTATGGAAACAACCGATGGATATCTGGCATATTACAATAATACAGGTGACATAGACAGAATTCGTAAGGACTGGGAGGCAATCATGACCAATCTGAACTGGTTCCATGCTTTGGCGGATGAGCGCCCGGACTTATTACTGGATGCGGAGTGGCATCTTAAGAAAAGTGTAAATGCCCATTATGGCGGTATGCATGGCGATCTCTTTGTAGTGAAGGGCTTTATGGATAATACGGGGATCCACTGCGTATTCAGCTGTACTTATCTGATCGCATTAAGAAGTGCCAAAGCTCTGGCTGAAGCCCTGGGAAAGAACGAGGAGCTGAATAGGCTTAATAAACGTATCAATATCCTGGAGGAGACTATTCCAAAAGCCTTCTGGAACGAAGAGCTGGGCTGTTATAGTGATAACCTTAATAGAACCTCCCATTCTGCCCATGCAAGCATCTATGCAATTCGGGCAGGGGTAGCTGACGGGCATCAGCTATCCTTGATCAGACCTTATTTGCGAAAGGTTCTTAAGTCCCTATTTGTTAATGGCTATGATCCCAAAGAGGGTGTGTACATGTCCCCTGCCTTTTCTTTCTTTATATTTGACGGATTATATAAAGCGGGATTACCGGATGTTGCGGAGAAGCTGATGAAGGATGGCTGGGGATGGATGCTGACGCAGGGACTTTTAACCTGTTCTGAATATTTTACCCTGGAAGACAGCCTGTGCCACGCCTGGTCCGGCAGCCCTACCTATTATTTATCAAGATATGTGCTTGGAGTCGGTTTCCCGAAGGGATTCGGCGGTGATGAGGCGGAGATCCGCGTAATAGCGGATCAGATCGACCATGCCGAAGGCGCGGTCCCTCATGTCAAGGGTCTCATCCAGGTGAAATGGCATATGGAGGACGGTAAGAGGGTCTTTGATTATGTGAAGGGACCGGAGGGAGTGAAGATAGTGGTGAAAGCATGAGCGATGAGAAGCAATTAATCATACACATGGATGACATTGGTATGAACTATGCTTGTAATGAGGCGGCAAAGGACTTGTTCCGGAAGGGCATCGTTACAAGTGCCAGTATCATGGTGCCCTGCTCCTGGTCTTATGACTTCATACGGTGGTGGAAGCAAAACCCCTGGTATGATGTAGGAATACACGCTACACTTACCTGTGAATGGAAGGTCTGCCGGTGGAAGCCCTTGCTAAGTAAGAGTCAGGTGCCTGGGCTTTTTGATCAGGATGGATTCATGCACGCAGCTAATGAAGCAGTTTTATCCGGAGCTGCTTCGGGAGAAATCTATCAGGAAATCAGAGCGCAGGTGGAACAGGCGATCTTATGGGGACTTAAGCCCACACATCTGGACCGGCATATGTATACCATATGTATGTGCCCTGAATATTTTGAGCAATATATTCGGATTGCCGGGGAGTATAAGCTCCCCTACCAGATGCATCAAAAGGAATATGATACAATTGACCGGCTCTCCGAACGGGTTCCCACAAGGAAGCTGGACGGAATGCTTTCCTCTGGAGAGGGAACGGATTATGAAGTGAAGAAAGCATCACTGTTTAAGACTCTGGAACAGCTGCAGTCGGGGCTTTATCAGATGACCATACATCCGGTGAAAGACACTCCCGAGATTTGGGAGATCATACCGGAGTGGAAGGAGCGGTATCTGGAATACCAGCTATTCATGGATGAGGATGTCCGTGAGCACATGGATAAGCTGGGGATAAAGAGGGTATCGTGGGGGAACACAGATAGCATACCGGCATGCTGGTTCTAATTAAGAAAAAAGCAGAATGAATGACTCTGATATAAGGCGCAGCTTGATGCTTTTAAAGGGTTCCTTCTGCTTTTTTTACCGTCGTGAGTAAAATCCGCCAACTATTTATAAGATACAAAACTAACATTTGTATAAAAGTAATAAAAATTAAATAAAAGTAAGTTTTTTATTATATAAAACATCAAAAAATTAATATAACATGGAATTGTGTTCTACATATCACACAAATATCTTGGTAATAGGAGGAGGTTTTTAATTGATGTTTTATATGTTAAAGAATAAGTCCAAGCTCAGCTTCAGATTATTATCGATTGTGCTTGTACTAACTTTCATCACATCCATGTTACCCTCACAGCTTCCGTATTCATACGCTGCTGAGGAGCCTGCCGGCAATGGACTGATCGGGGTGAACCTGGGAGATGGACTGCCCTTTGTTGATGCGGCTAAGACGCTCCGGCCATGGGGAAACATTAGCGGAGGGGGGAATGCACCTGTGGATGACAGAGGATATCCGTTATCCGATGCATACACAGTCCTGTTTGATTACAGACCCATACCGGCATGGGCACCACCGGTAGATGATCCGGCTGCTTTTCAGCTTGATATGAGCGGAACCTATAAGCTGTCATTTACAGGACAAGCTGACCTGTCTGTGAAGGAAGGAAACTTCACCATAGAGAATAAAACCTATGATGACGGCACGAATGTCACCAAAGCAGATCTCGTAGTGGCTACCGGAGCTGCTCTTGTTGTGCTTGAATTTACTAATACCAGGAGGCAGCCTGTATATGAGCCCGGCACCGGATTTACCGACCTGAAGATAATTCGTCCGGGATATGCAGAAGATACCACGCAGGTGTTTTCCGATGCATTCATTGAATCCTTAGAGCCCTTTAGTACCTTGCGATTTATGGATTGGTTGGCTACCAATGAGAATAATCCAAATTATACAGATCCTGCGTCGGTAACAAGGTGGTCGGATCGCAGATTGCCGGACGACGCTACCCAGGCAACGGATGAGGCAAACCATAAATACGGATATGCCTGGGAATACATTATAGAGCTGGCGAATCTAACCCGGAAGGATATCTGGATCAACATACCGTCAGAAGCAGATGACAACTATGTTCATAATCTGGCTCAGCTATTAAGCTCTGCTTTGGATCCGGGAATTAAGGTATATGTGGAGTATTCCAACGAAGTGTGGAATTTCTCTTTCCACCAAGCTGCCTTTAATCAGAATTCGGCAGAAGCAGAAGCAGCTTCGGGAGATTCCAACCTGAATGATGGCAGTACAGATCCATACGAATGGGGACGCAGAAGATTCGTAAGACGATCCATTGAGATCAGTGAGATATTCGCAGGAGTATTCGGAGAGGAAGCTATCAATGACAGAATACGCGTGGTATATGCCTGGCAGCCTGGTCAGACCTCTAATTCAGAGAATGCACTGCAGTGGGCTGACAGTGTATTTGATGGAACGCCTTCTGATTACTTGTATGCATACTCTATCGCACCTTATTACAATTATAATCCGGGCAGTGTATCAGGCGGCGCATCCGTTCAGGATGTCCTTAATGCACTTTCCGCCAGCTCCGCACAGAATCTTACCCATGTTCAGAATGCCAGAAGCTTAAGTGACAGATGGGGACTGGAGCTGATTGCCTATGAAGGCGGTCCATCTACGGGAAGCATTGGAAGCACAGAGGATGTGGGAAATATCATTCTTGCCCATAGAAGTGCTGGTATTAAGGATATTATGCTGAATGACCTTACAAATGTCTGGTTCGCATCCGGAGGCGGATTATACCTTCATTTTAATCAGGCTGGCTATTATAGCAGATATGGCTGCTGGGGACTGACTGAGGATGTGACGAATACCAATACGCCAAAGTATCAGGCAGTAAGAGAAGCAGCGGCACTTGATATACCGGAGTATACACCTCCTGCGCCGGGCGGACCTGCCGAAGGTGTTATAACAGGAACCCCTTTTGGCAGTGAGCCTGGGAATACAACCATTGATTATGCCTTTGACGGTGACACGGATACCTATTATTCCGGTGCCGCATCGAGTTCAATAGGGATTGACCTGGGAGAGGGAAACGAAGAAAGAATTGAAAAGCTTCGTTTCTTCGCGCGAGGTTCTGAGGATGATCAGCCATGGCTTAAGGACAGAGCCGCCGGAAAGTACGAAGGCTCTGTGGATGGGGAAAATTATACCGTATTAGTTGAAGTTCTAACCAGTGAGATAGAGTTTGGATGGAATGAGAGAGATATAACCGATGTCAATACCTATCGATATCTTCGGTTCGTGTCAACACAGTGGCTTGCTCCTGAACTGTCAGAGATAGAATTCTATGGAGCAGATTCAGGCGAGCCGGGGGATGGTGGTACCGGAGGCTCCCATACTCCGGATCCTGTAGATAATGCATTATTCAACTTTGAGAATGATCTGCAGGGATTTACCACAGAAGCGGCCGGTGCCGGTGTAGCAGCGGATGATACCGTATCGTATGCCGGTCAGAAATCTCTTAAGTTTACGGTTACCAATTCGGGACAAAATATCGCTCATGTAATTTCGGAGAGCGGAATTCCCATTGAAACCGGTACGGTAGTAAAATTCAGAGTATATGTAGGGGAGGGCTATGCAGGACTGGTACAACCTTTCATTCATAACGGTTCCGGTTGGGATCAGGCTGCCTGGAGCTGGTTCGGTGGATCTGACGGATTGCCGGTGAATACCTGGACAGAACTGACAGTAACCTATACAGGAACCAATCCAAGCCCTGAATTGGGAGTAAAGCTTGAACCGAACAGTGCCGGGGAAGCAAGCGTATGGATCGATGGCATTACCTATGATGGTTATGTGGCACCGGATGGAGGGGATAGCTCAGGGCCATCCGGTGATGGTGACAGTGCAACCTATCACTTTGAAAATAATAATAATCATGGCTTCTCCCTATATTACGGTGAGGATGAGAATGGAAATCCCAGGCCGGAGGATGATTCCTTTATGGTCGATTCAGGTAAGGCTTATGCGGGCAGCAGTTCTTTGAGACTGGATTATACGGATTATGCTTATTTGAATAATCAACCCGCCGGCGGGATAGAAGTCCCTGCAGGCAGCCGGATCAGCTTCAGGATATTTATTTCGGAGGGGTTTACCGGAACAGTCCATCCGTTCATCCTTGATCATAACTGGGGGTGGACCGGTGCTCCTACGGATGCCGGTCAGTTTACGAAGGCTGCATGGAACGAAATCGTGCTGAATTTTCCCGCCACAGGGGTATCCCCTTTACAATCGATTGTAATCGAGGTTACTTCCTCCGGTTCCGGCTCTGTCTGGGTGGACAGCATCAACATTATTCCTCCGGGGACAGATCCGGAAAGCCCGGACGAAATCCCTGTAACACCGGCACAAGCAGAGATTACGATTGATAAGAATGTACAATATCAGACAATCGAAGGCTTTGGTGCATTTGGCGGCTCCACGCCGAACTGGGGCAGCCAAACCAGTCTCCATACGGAGGAATTTCTGGACTTAATTATCGGAGATCTGGGAGCTTCCATTATCCGGACAGAGCTTGCCGGAAACTTTGAGAAATATAATGATAATGAAGACCCCTATGATACGGACTTAAGTAATTATAACATTGATACACATTATGGAGATGTGCAGGAGCAGGCACAGCTTCGACCTTGGCTGAATTATGTTACAGCAGCGAAAGCGAAAGCAGATGCTCTGGGTCAGCCCTTAAAGGTCATAACCAGTATATGGAGTCCTCCTTCCTGGATGAAGTATAATGATTCCTACCATGGCACCGATACTATCTGGAACCGCCTCAGTAATGGTGTGGGACCCTTGCCCGGCGTAGAAGGTGAGAAGGAAAACATGTATCCGGAGTATGCGGAATACTTGTATGCCTATACGCAGATATTCAAGCAGGAAACAGGTTTTGATCTATACGGTCTTAGTTTTCAGAATGAACCTGCCTTCGCCCAGAGCTATCCTTCTGCTGTATACAGTTCAAAACAATACAGGGATATGCTTATCGAGCTTGGCAGAAGACTGGAAAGTGAGAATGTTGACGTAAAGCTCTTCGGAGCAGAGGATGTTCAGGTTCAGGAGAGAATCTATTCCTACCTTGAGACTGCTGCCAGTCATGAAGAGGCTGGAAATTATCTGGATATCATGGCTGTACATGGCTACAGCAGCGATGGCATTACCTCCGGAGATACGGATGAAGCCTGGGTCAATACAAGAAATATGGCGGCAGCCTATGATTATCCTTTGTGGATGACTGAGACCTCAGGCTATAGTAATAACTACAGCGGAGCCTTGAAGCTTGCCAATTCCATACACTCCGCTCTGTACAACGGACGTATAAGTGCCTGGTTATGGTGGATGTATACCGGTGGGGACAATGATACCTTTACCCTGATCAATAATGACGGTACTCCCTCCAAGAGATATTATACTTCTAAGAATTATTACAGATATATCCGCCCGGGCTCCGTCATGGTTCAGGCCGGCTCCGATAATGCGGCGGTTAAGGCGACTGCCTTCAATGACAGCGGTAACGGGACATTTACAATAGTACTCATCAACAATGCTGCTGAGGCTAAGGAAGCAACCCTATCCTTAAGCGGTACCAATCTTCCTGAGAGCTTTGATGTATATTTGACCTCTGAGACAGAGAATTGCTCCCCGCAGGCTTCTGCAGCTGCAGATGATACGATCATCTTACCGGCTGGAAGTGTAATGACACTGACAGGAACGCTGCCCGCTGCAGATTCGGGAGTCCCACCGGCTATTATCAGCCAGCCTGCAGATGCATCGGTAACAGAAGGACAGATCGCACAATTCTCCGTAGACGCCAGCGGAACGCCTGATCTGACCTTCCAATGGTACAAGGATGGTCAGCCTTTGACAGGAGAGACAGGGCGGATTTATCGTATAAAGACTGCAGTTGCTCTTGCGGATAACGGAACCGTATTTACGGTGGTTGTAACCAATGCCTATGGACAGGTTACCAGTCAGGAAGCAGTGCTGTCAGTCAACGAGTTCGGGGGACTCCGGATAAGCTATACGGAGATTCCTCCGGTTATCGACGGAATTGTTGACAGCATGTGGGAGGATATCGATTCCTATGCTCTGGATAAGAAGGTGATCGGTGATCCGGCACCGGATAACTTCTCTGGCAATGCGAAGGTAGTCTGGGATCATGATTATTTATATTTACTGTATAATATAACGGACGATGTATTGATTGCTGATAAGGACGATGCGGAGCTGTTTTTTGACAGTGACAACAGTAAGGGTTCTTCCTATGATGCCAACGATTATCAGTTTGTATTCAAATATGGCAGTACAACGGTGACTGAGACGAAGCATAATTCGGTGGATGGAGTAGAGTATGTGACAGTACCAAGGGAGGATGGCTTCTATGTAGAAGTCCGTATTCCATGGTCAGCACTTCAGATGACTCCGGAAGCAGGCAGGATGGTTGGTCTGGATCTGGCAGCCGACGATACCGATGTTAGTGACAGGACTTCCAAAATTGCCTGGAATACCACGGATAATAATATCTGGCAGACGCCGTCCTTTATGGGGACAGGAAAGCTGACGGAACCGGCCCCTACAACTCCTGCTCCAACACCGGATCCTGATCCGGGTACGACGCCATCAGTAACTCCGACACCAACCTCTACACCTACCTCTGCACCAACCTCTACACCTACATCAGCGCCGACACTTACCTCTACACCTACATCAGCACCTACACCTACATCGGCACCTACACCTGCACCTACATCGGCACCTACATCTGTACCTACGCCTGAGCCTAATCCTAACCCTGCTCCGGATATCACGCCTGCCGTAAATCCTACTCCTACGCTTGCACCTGCTCCGACTGTGGTGAAGGCCTCCGAGCTTGAGACGGCTATTACCTCCGGCGAGGATTATACGGTCTCTGTGGATAATGAAGACGGGAAGCCGGCGTACAGCTGGACCTTTACAAAGCAGAATCTGCAGCGTGCGGATGGGAAGGAGCTGGCCGATGTTAAGCTTGGTTTGACCGTAACAGCACTGGATGCCAAGGAAGAGATTAACAGTCTGCTTACCAGGGAGAATCCCGATCAGACCGGTCTGATCATCAGCTTCGAGCAGGAAGGGATATTGCCGGTCCAGGCTTCCGTAAGGATCTATGTCGGTGCCTTAGGGGTCGAGCCGAATAACACCGTATATCTATATTACTATAATCCTGTGACCGGAAAGCTGGATATCCTGCCTTACACCTCCAAGGGCTTCAAGGTGGATCAGGACGGCTATATTACCGTTAATATTGTTCATTGCTCCGATTATGTGGTATTACCGAATAAGGCAGACCCCGGCACCTATACCGGTTCTCTGGCCCAGATCGTATTATCGCCTGCGAAGCTGACCTTATATACGGTTGATACCAGGTACGGCAAGGGAGAGATCAAGGTTACCATGCCTCCCACCTTTGAGCTTGTGAAGGACCTGAAAGAGAAGACCTCCGGAACTGCCGTAGGTGCGGTGACCATCACCTATAAATCAAGTAATGCTAAGGTTGCGGCTGTCAGCAGTAATGGAACAATCATTGCAAAGGGTAAGGGCACCGCAAGAATTACCGCAACGGTTAAGCTGTATTCCGGCCTGACTAAGACCTTCACAGCTGCGGTCACCGTAAAGGAGCCCGGCATTAAGATTATTAAGAGCACGGATACCATGAAGCTTGGAAGCACCTTCACTTTTGAAGCAGCCGCAGCGGGCTATGATAAGAATAGCATTGTATGGATGACCTCGAAGAGGGATGTGGTA